>JAFGXK010000134.1 GCA_016936695.1 Bacteroidales bacterium
AAATCCCAGGCGGGTCATGCCCAGTATAAAACCTGATACAAGTCCGTAAAATCCCGCTTTTGAGGTAATTCTTTTTGAAATCACTCCCAGAAGGAATACTGCTGCGATACCCGGTGCCAGCATTGACTGTACATCCTGAAGATATGCATAGAGCACCTTCCCTATTCCTTTCATTACCGGTATCCAGAGTATTCCAAGAATCACAACAGCTACGGTAGCTATACGTCCGACCCTCACAAGTTCCTTTTCAGGTGCATGGGGTTTATATTTTTTGTAAAAATCTACAGTGAAAAGAGTTGCTGAGGAATTGTACAATGAAGCGAGTGAACTCATCAGTGCAGCAAGGATCCCTCCGACAACGAGTCCTGTAAATCCGATCGGCAGCAATTCTTTGACCATTGCAGGGAACGCAGCATCAGAATCTGTAAGTATAAGCAGACCTTTCTGATTAAGGGCATAGGCTATCATTCCCGGTATCAGGAATATGAAAACCGGTGATAATTTAAAAGTTGCACCGAGTATGGCTCCTCTTCTCGATTCTTTCTGGTTACGTCCTGAAAGGACTCTTTGTACTATGAACTGGTCAGTACACCAGTACCAGAAGCCTATAATGGCTGAACCAAGGATTACCCCTGTCCACGGGTACTCCGGATCACTTGGTGATCTCATCAGATTGGTCATGGTATCTCCTGCTTCATTAACAGGTACCGCCCTGCATATTTCCATCATTTCTGACCATCCTCCAAGTTTAATAAGTCCGATTACGAGAACTGCCAGTGAGCCTATAAGCAATACCGGAGTTTGCAGAACGGAGGTATATAATACCGCTCTCATACCACCAAGAGTTGTATATATTCCTGTAAGTATGACCAATCCGACGGCACTTATCCAAAAAAAATCGATACCGAAGATCGATTCTATGCCGAATACCTCTTTGAAAACCACTCCTCCGGCATAAACGGTAACTGCAACTTTTGTAAGAACATAACTTACCAGCGAAATTATGGATAAAAAGGACCTGGCGTTGCTGTTATATCGTTTCTCCAGGAATTCCGGCATTGTAAATACTCCGCTTCGCGCATAGAAGGGTACGAAAAACCACCCAAGTATCAGGATTATCCATCCGTGCATTTCCCAGTGTGCCATTGCCATACCGCTTGATGCACCGGCGCCGGCAAGTCCTACAAGATGTTCAGATCCGATGTTGGATGCAAAGATCGAAGCTCCTATTGCCAGCCATGTTGCATCACGACCAGCCAGGAAATAATCTGTTGATGTCTCCTTTTGCTGCCTTACCACCCAGATTATTATTCCCACAAGTCCGACACAAAAAAGTGCCAGTACTATCCAGTCTAATGTTCCCATATAAAGTAGATTAAGTTAATTATGAATTTTTTGAGGTTATTGTAAGAATGCAAGATTTTCATCAATCGTTAAAATAATGCGGTCAGGATAATTAAGAAAGAGCATGGGTTTCTACAAATCTATGAAAATAATCTTTATATGTAAATGTCAGCGGGAAAAATTCAATCATCCGGAATAAAACCTGCATCATTCTGCACGGGTCTGACCTCCGGAAGAGAATTCTGTTTTTAGAAACAATCCCCTTTCGCTTGCTTGTGGCTGCGCACTGAAGGGGGCTTTATGTTAATCGAAATTACCCCCGCCCCGCTTGAGGCGGGGCTGCCCTCTGGAAGGGGGCTAAATCCCGGAATGTTTACGTAATTTCGTGAAAACTCGACACATTGCCCCTCTGCCAATGAGGCCAGAGGGGAGTTGTTACGTCCTGCATAACGCCTCCCCCCTGCCAGGGGGGGCAAGGGGGGGTTGCCACGAATAAAAGAATAGTCAGCCTCACTCACTGCCACTCCATAAGCGATGACGCTATGAAGTCAATGATCTTCTGGTTTTCTTCCCTGCCTGTTCCTTTTACTTCAAACGGTTCCCCGAACCTGAAATAAATGATCTTACTGCTGTCAAGAGGTCCGATTTCCTTTATCAGTTTTCCGTTACCCCAGAAATCGGTTTTCAAGGCCACAGGGACGACCTGTATACCGGCCTTTTTTGCCAGCTTTACCCCAAGTGAATTGAACTCCTCAGGTTTGAAAATAACATTTCTTGTACTCTGTGGGAAAATAACTATAGATATTCCTTTCGACAATAATTCCATCCCGCCGTTCATAACCGCTTCCAGGTCTTTCCGGGGATCGGTGCGCCCTACAATTATAGGATCTCTCGATCTCATTACATCACCAAACAGCGGATGTCTTACCAGGCTTTCCTTGACCACAAATGTAACGCTCTTCAGTGGTGAAATCAGGCATGGCAATATCATGGTCTCAAGGGTGCTCATATGATTGGCAATGAAAAGAACAGGTTCAGTGGTTTTTGTAATATTATCCATTCCTGTAATATTGAACCTCCCTCCCGATCTCTCAATAAACCTGAAAATATAATATGACGAATCGGCCCATTCCTTATCGCCATAACGCCCCCTTTTAGCCTGGTACCTTGAAGTCAGGACTGTCCTGGCAAACTTAAGGGTGAAATATAATCTTGTATGAAAAAAAAGCCTGTCCCCGATAGTCAGATTTTTTTCGGGAGAAATATATGTTCCGGATTCAAAATATCCCTTATTCATCGATATCAGTGAATTCAGTATTCAACTTCCATCATTGCCTTCCGGTATTTATCCATAAGGTCTTTGTTAAGCCCGAGTGGTGGTTTTGCTCCCTCCGGAAGCAATGACTTATAAGGATGTGTTTTTGAATATTCCTTAAACTCATTCTGAATCTCATCGAGTAATTTCTGATCAGTAAGCAGATCGAGGGCAGTTGCTGCCATAACCTTAGCTCCGGTATTGAGTCCTTTCCATGAAGCACTACCATATCCGGCAGTAACTGTAGACCAGTGATGGCCTATTGATCCGGGTACCATGCCGGGAAAATTAAGAGTTGCCGTCGGTGCTATAAGAGATACCTCACCAACATCTGTAGATCCCCCACCAACCTGGATACCTGACGGAACTCCCAGCGGACTCAGCTTATCGGGATAACCAGTCTCTTTAGCACCCAGAGTTTTCTGCAAAGCTTTAGCAAACTCATTCTCCTTTTCTGTCCACTGTGGCAAGTCTATCAGCTCTATATTTCTCCTTATAGTATGAGCCAAACCTTTATTGACATGTTTCTGATGAGCTGCTGTCAGTATAATTATGGTATCAAGTTCTGTGTTTGAAGCCAGTGCGGCACCGTTTGCACAGTCTTTCACCCTGTTAAATGTTTCTTCAATCCTTTCATCTGTATTCCTCACATAATACCACACTGAGGCTTTGTCGGGAACCACATTCGGGGCTTCACCACCCTCCATGATGATATAATGCATCCGGTAGGTATAATGCAGATGTTCCCTCAGATAATTGGTAGCCACATTCATCAGCTCAACTGCATCCAGTGCACTTCTTCCGCTCCAGGGGGCACCTGCCGAATGTGCCGTTTTTCCTTTAAATGTAAATATTGCGGATATAATTGCATTTCCTGTAACACCATATTCTGTCCCGAAATTCGATGAGGAGTGATTGTCAATAATTGCATCGACATCTTTAAAAACACCTTCTCTGACCATATAAGGTCTGCTGATGATCGTTTCCTCAGCCGGAGAACCGAAGAATTTTATCGTTCCGGGAATTTTATTGATCTCCATACTTTTCTTAACGGCAATAATTGCTGCAACTGCAGCAGTACCCATCCTGTTATGTCCGCACCCGTGTCCCGGAGCTCCGTCAATAACAGGATCCTTCACGGGAGTAAGAGGTTTCTGTGAAAGCATGGGCAA
>JAFGXK010000135.1 GCA_016936695.1 Bacteroidales bacterium
AAAAGGCAAGCAATTACTACACCTTCAGAAGGTATGAAGGGGCCGCAAAAACATGGGCTAAACTGATCGATCCTTCTAAAGAGAACAATCTCAATGATTATATGCTTATCGCAAGGTCTTTTTACAATGCTGAGAAATTCAAGTCTTCTGATTCTATATTAAATATAGTGATTCAGAAATCACCTGATTATCTGCCTGCTTACGCACAGATTGCACGAACCTACAACAGAATGGACCCCGATTTCAAGACCGGAATTGCAAAGCCAAAGTTCGAGAAGTACCTCAGCGTAGCCGCAAAGGACAGTCTCAAGAATACCACTGAAATGATAGAGGCAATGAGCTACCTCGGATACTTTCATATGGAAACCGGTAATTTCGCAAAGGCAAAGGATTATTATAACAGGATGATCAGCCTTGATCCTAAAAATAATGACAGCAAGATCAGGGGATACAATGGGATCGCTGCGCTTGAATCGAGAGGAGCCGGCCTTGAGAAAACACTCGAAGGAAAGCTTTCCTATCTGGCAAGGGCAGCCGAATCTTACTCTAAAATTCTTGAGCTTGATCCCAACAATACATCAGCGAGAAACAGTCTGAAATGGGTACAGGATTACCAGGCATCTGTCAAGAAAGGTATCAATCCCAATGAGATCAAGGGTGTTGTAACCAATATGGCAGGCCAGCCCATCGCCTATGCTTCCGTAAGAGTGAAGGACACTGCTGCTGAAAACCTCACCAACGCTAAGGGAGAATACAAGTTCGAAATTCCTCAGGGATCAGAAATACTTATTATAAGTGCCCAGGGATACAAGTCAATTGAAGTGGAGATCACCAAATCGAGGGTGTATAACGTTAAACTTGAGCAATAAAAAACAAGACACCTGAAAACTGACGGCAGAAAACCGGAGCCGCCAGTTTTCAGCTTGACTTTTCTGACGAATAAAATAGTTTTCCGGTAGGGTTAAATAGCATTGAAACGGTCATTAATGAAGAAAACTGATTGAGTTTCCTGATCGTATTGAAATATTTAATTTATTTAAGCTATTGGAAAAAAACAATTGAAAACATATATTTGCAAGTCAACAAAATTTTAACCTAACCAAAATCGATAAAAATGAGTAAACAAGGAAGTTCTTTCAAAGAAGCGCTGTCGAACATTTTCGCAGTAAGTGCTATTCTGATAGCATTCGTAATTTGCTATCTGCTTTTCGTCAACGTAATGGGAAACCCGGTTAACTTTGAGGGTGGCAACAACAAGGGCCATGCTCTTGAAGGAAACTACCTGGGGATTATTTACAAAGGAGGTTTCATTGTTCCCATTCTTATGACATGCGTGCTTGTCCTTATTATTTTTGTTATTGAAAGGATTATCACTCTTTCAAGAGCAAAAGGAAAAGGCAGACTTAACACATTTGTCCGCAAGCTCCAGGGTCTTCTCGAAACTGACAAGATTGAAGAAGCCATCCAGGAATGCGACAAGCAGAAAGGTTCACTTGCCAATGTTATGAAAGCCGGTCTGGCCCGTTACCGCGACCTACAGAATGACAAGGAACTGGAGAAGGACCAGAAGATCCTCTCAATACAGAAGTCGTTTGAAGAAGCTACAGCTCTTGAGCTGCCGATGCTTTCAAAGAACATGGTAATATTTACCACACTTGCATCAATATCAGTGCTTATCGGTCTTATCGGAACTGTGCTCGGTATGATCCGTGCATTTGCCGCTCTTGCCCAGTCAGGCGCACCTGATGCACTCGCTCTTTCACAGGGTATTTCTGAAGCTCTTGTAAACACCGCATTCGGTATCACAGGTTCTACCCTTGCAATTATTGCGTTTAACTATTTCAGCTCAACTATTGACGCATATACTTTCAAAATTGATGAAGCAGGGTTCAGTCTGACTCAGAATTTCGCTGCTTCACTGAGAGGCAAGTAGTAATGAATCTTTTGGTTTAATCATTAAAAGAAAAAAAAGATGCCAAAGATAAAATTACCAACAAATTCGCCCCACATCGACATGACGCCGATGGTTGACCTCTTTTCCGTGGTACTTATATTCCTTATGCTTACCACTACCATGAGGCAGCCCGAACCGGCCAATGTTGATACTCCTTTTTCGATATCAGAGACACCTTTGCCTGATTTCAATACGATGACATTCCTGCTTTCACCTGATGGTAAAGTGTTCATGAATTTCGACAACGGACCCGACACCCTTCTCAAATACAGGCCTAAAATCCTTGCAGCGATGGGTGAAAGATACGGTATTGAATTCACTGATGCAGAACTCAGGACCTTCGAGAAACAAAAGTCCTCGATGGGTATCCCGATTGCCCAGATGAAGCAATTCCTGAATGCCAAGGACAATACAGAAAGAGACGCTCTGCAGGTAGGAATTCCGATCGACTCTGCAGACAACCAGCTTTCGTTCTGGATTCTGGCCGCTCGCCAGGTCAATCCGAACATCAAGGCCTCCATTAAGGGAGATACCAAAACCAGTTTCGAAACGGTTGAAAAGGTCCTTGACATACTTCAGGACAGGAATGTAAACAGGTTCAATCTGATTACCAGCCTTGAAGCGGTTAAAATTAATCTAGAAGAAATTCAGCAGTGAAATGGCAGAGATAATTCAACAAGAAAATCAAAAAGGCGGGAAGAGGAGAGCTAAAAAGCATCCCCCTCACATTGATATGACCCCGATGGTTGACCTTATGTGTCTGCTGATCGTATTCTTTATGCTTACGACTGCTTTCAGCAAGGCCAAGATAATGGACATAATCCTTCCTGAAAAGATCAAGGATCCTACTAAACAGGAAGCACCTAAGATTTCAGCAAGCCGAACAACCAACATCCTGCTTGGGCCGGACGACAAGGTATATGTCTACCCGGGATCAGTGAAACCCGAGGAATTCAGTGCCAACCCACCCGTTCTGCCTCCTCTTACGGCGACAGACTTCAGCGCAGATGGAATACGTCGTATTCTTCTCGACAGGAACAGAGCCCTGTTCAAGAAAATCAACGATTTCAATGCAGAAGTGATTTCGGGAAGAATCCCGATCTCTCAGGATTCGGCGAAAAGCATGGTGGCTCAGTTGAAAAAGGACGATGATACTGGCCCTATTGTGCTTATCAAAGCACATAAACTGGCCAATTACGGAAACTTTGTGGATATTCTCGACG
>JAFGXK010000136.1 GCA_016936695.1 Bacteroidales bacterium
CAGGTGCGCGCGATGTTCGAAGCAACAGTCGAACTGCTTAAGGAGAAGAAAAATCCTAAACCAGAACTTATGGTTCCTGTTACCTGCGATGTTTCCGAATTGGTTGTCACCAAAAAAGTTGTGGATGCAGTATATGAAGAAGTCCTCAGGAAATCCGGTCTCAAGAAGATAGATTACAAATACGGGACCATGATCGAAATTCCGAGGGCAACCCTTCTGGCCGACGAAATGGCAAAATCAGCCGAGTTCTTCTCGTTCGGAACAAACGATCTCACACAGATGACTTTCGGCTTCAGCCGCGACGACATCGGTGGATTCCTCCACGATTATCTCGACAAGAAAATGCTTGCAAACGATCCGTTCCAGACAATCGACCAGGCAGGTGTCGGTCAGCTCATAACCATGTCGGTCCAGAAAGGACGCGCAACCAGGCCTGACCTGAAGATCGGAATCTGCGGCGAACAGGGCGGCGACCCTGCATCAGTGGAGTTCTGCTTCAAAAACGGACTTACCTATGTCAGCTGCAGCCCGTTCAGGGTGCCAATTGCCAGGCTTGCTGCAGCACAGGCATCTATCAAATACGGGAAATAATCTTTTTTCCCGAACCAGCAAAAAAGGGCATCTCCGGATGCCCTTTTTTGTTTATAATTTTATTGATACATTTGAGTTGAATTTCTAATTAAAATACCCGATTATGGTATCTGCAGAGGATCTGAAAAAATACGGAATCGACGATGTTCAGGAGATTGTTTACAATCCAACATACAATACCCTCTTTGCCGAAGAAACCAAACCCGGACTAACAGGTTATGAGAAGGGCTTTATTACCCGGACAGGAGCGATATCAGTCGATACCGGTGTCTTCACAGGCCGTTCACCAAGCGACAAATACATTGTTCTCGACGACACAACGCGTGATACTGTTTGGTGGAAATCAGAAAAAGCAAAAGTATCTGATAACAAACCCATTAACATCGATATCTGGGAACATTGCAGAAAACTTGCTGCAAAACAACTTTCCGGAAAACGGCTTTTCGTTGTTGATTGTTTCTGCGGAGCCAACATTAATTCACGTCTTTCGGTGAGATTCGTGGTCGAAGTGGCATGGCAGGCCCACTTTGTTAAAAACATGTTCATCAGGCCCGACGAAAAGGAACTCGAAGAATTCACTCCCGACTTTGTGGTTCTGATGGCCTCGAAGACCACCAATCCCGACTGGAAAAAACAGGGCCTCCACTCCGAAAACTTTGTCTTCTTCAACCTTACATCAGGTATGGCAGTTATCGGCGGCTCATGGTATGGCGGGGAGATGAAGAAAGGCCTGTTCTCGGTAATGAATTATCACCTCCCGCTGAAAGGAATTGCTGCAATGCATTGCTCAGCCAATGTTGGAAGGAAAGGAGATGTGGCAATATTCTTCGGGCTCTCGGGAACAGGAAAAACAACCCTTTCAACAGATCCCGACAGAGCTCTTATAGGTGACGATGAACATGGCTGGGACGACGACGGAATATTCAACTTCGAAGGAGGATGCTATGCGAAATGCATCAACCTGAGCAAGAAGAACGAACCCGATATCTACAACGCTATCCGCAGGGATGCCCTGCTTGAGAACCTGGTCGTCCTTCCCGACGGAACGATCGACTTTGCTGACGACTCTAAAACTGAAAACACCAGGGTATCATACCCCATATACCATATAAATAATATTGTAAAGCCGGTTTCCAAAGGAGGCCATGCAAAAAAGGTGATCTTCCTGACAGCCGACACATTCGGAGTACTGCCTCCCGTCAGTCTCCTTACAGAAGAACAGACAAAATACTATTTCCTGAGCGGCTACACCGCAAAGGTTGCCGGAACTGAAAGAGGCATTGACGAACCGGTTCCGTCATTCTCAGCCTGCTTCGGAGCTGCCTTCCTCCTGCTCGATCCGATAATCTATGCCAACGAACTCACAAGAAAAATGAAGCAGCACGGAGCTGAAGCATGGCTGGTAAACACCGGCTGGACCGGCGGACCTTATGGCATTGGTTCAAGGATTGACCTTCCCACAACAAGACTCATAATAAACTCGATCCTTGACGATTCAATAAAGAAGTATGAATTCAGAAACGTACCTGTTTTCAGGCTGAAGATCCCTGAAAAGATCGAAGGCGTACGAAACAACCTGCTGGATCCTTCAGAAGCCTGGGAATCACCGGTTAGATGGCGTATTGCCGCTACCGATCTGGCACTGAAATTCATAAACAACTTCAGCAAGTTCTCATCCAACGAGGAAACAGCAGCACTCGCCGAATCAGGCCCCTCCCTTTGAACCGAGGCAGGCTCGCCGAAGGCAACCACTGAAACTCTGAAACCCTGAAACACTGAAACCTTTACGCCCTAACGCCTTAACTCCTTTCTCATGAACATCCCAATCCTCCTTCTGGTCATAGTCCTTGCCTACCTAATTGGTTCGATCGCTACTGCAGTGTGGGTAGGAAAGATATTCCACAAGGTTGATGTCAGGGAGCACGGGAGCGGAAATGCAGGAGCAACAAATGTAATAAGGGTACTGGGGTGGAAAACCGGTGTGCCTGTTCTCCTGATCGATGTTCTAAAGGGCTGGTTTGCAGCCATGCTGCCAGTTTTCCTGAACATGGCCGACCAGGGCAGTGCAATGCTTACTAATTACCAGATCATTGCAGGACTGGCGACTGTTGTCGGACACGTCTACCCGGTATTTGCCGGATTCCGCGGCGGCAAGGGTGTTGCCACAATTTTCGGCGTTCTCCTTGCCATTCACCCGCTTGTGACCATTTCGTGCTTCGGAGTATTCCTCTGCGTATTTCTTATATCAGGCTATATTTCCCTGGGATCGATGACTGCCGGAATTTCTTTCCCCGTTCTTCTTTTCTTTTTCTTCGACACACCTTCGGTTTACCTGAAGATATTTTCGGTTGTGGTAGCTCTTGCGCTCCTTTATACACATAGGCATAACATCAGTCGTCTCCTGAAGGGAGAAGAGTCAAAGCTTATCAAGTCCCGCTCCTCAAGAAACAAGTGATCTGAACGATAACTGAAGCTGCCGGAATCAATACTGTTCAAGCAGCTGAATCCTTTTCTCTATAGGCGGATGGGTTGCAAAGAGATTGGCAAAAGAAAACGAAGTCTTTTTCTCTTCCGGTTCACCGGGATTATCTATAAACATCTGGGCGACATCCTTTCGTTTTACTGCTTCTATGGTGGGATCAACAGAAATCTTGCGCAGGGCTGAAGCAAGCGACTGAGGCCTCCGGGTAAGCTCTGCAGAGCCGGCGTCGGCAAGGAATTCGCGCTTCCTCGAAAGGGCAAACCTGAAAAGTGAAGCCAGCAGATAACCGACGAGCGCAAGCATCAGTGCAATGAGTATACCGCCGCCTTCCTTCTTTCCCTTTCCGAGGCTTCCAAAACGGAGAGAGCGGAAAAGCATCTCGGTAATAAATGCAAAGATCCCCACAAAGACTATGGAAATTATAAGAAGCCTGACATCCCTGTTCCGGATGTGAGTCAGTTCATGGGCGATCACTGCTTCAAGCTCGTCATCCCCGAGTTTATCGATAATGCCGCGCGAAAGGGAAATTGTATAGGTGTTCTCATTTATCCCGCTTGCAAATGCGTTCAGCGAGTCGTCCTCGATAATATTTACTTTTGGCATCTTCATCCCGGTCGCTATGCAAAGATTCTCCACCAGGTTATAGACTCTTTTATTCTCCTTGCGTTCAAGAGGCCTGGAATTGGTTGCGTTGTTTATAATTGCAGTATGGGAGAACCAGGCTATTGCGAACCATACTGCCACGCCGATGGTAATCCACGGTACAACGCTCAGGAATGACCGGTTAACGAATGAGAGACCCATCTCCTGGTTATCAACACCTGACGACATGATAAGGAAAAAGAGCCAGGCAAGAGCATAAAAGACCAAAGGGAACATCAGCAGCAAAAGAACTGAGTTCACATTGTTTTTTGTTATCTGGCTCTGTAGTCCGTAATACTTCATACTAATTGAACTTGATCTGAGGCGGCTGCTCGATCACAGTGCGCTGGTCACCCAGGTCAAACATCGGCTCCCGCTTGAAATTGAACAGGGTTGCAATAATATTCGATGGGAACAACTCAGTAGCTGTGTTGAGCTCCTTGGTGGCAGAATTGAAAAATCTTCTTGCCGCGGCTATCTTGTTCTCAACGTCGGATATTTCATTCTGAAGGTCCAGGAAATTCTGGCTGGCTTTGAGGTCGGGGTAGTTTTCCACTGCAACCCGTAAACCCTGAAGAGCACTTGTCAGTTTTGTCTCTGCCTCAATTTTCTCATTAACAGTTGTTGCCTTCATTGCATTTGCACGGGCTTCAGTTATATTGATAAGCACCTCACGCTCATGCACCATATATCCCTTAACTGCTTCCACCAGCTGAGGAATTAGATCGTGCCTCTGCTTAAGCTGAACATCCACATCGGCGAATGCCTGCTCCCTGTTGTTGCGGAGCCTTACGAGCCTGTTGTACAATGATATTGCGAAAAATACCAGAACTACAATTATTGCCAGAATTACCAGTAATATTGCCATTTCTTAATTAATTAGGGTTAATAAATTTCCTTAAAGATTACAATTTGAAACTAAAGATAGATATTTTTGCTAAATATCAATATCTGCAGATATCATAAAACAATTACATATACATTAATCAAAAACCCTTTATATGGAAAAGAGTTTAAAAGGCACATTGACTGAAAAGAATCTTCTCAAGGCTTTTGCAGGTGAATCGCAGGCAAAGAACAGGTATGAATTTGCCGCAAAGGTGGCAAAGGAGGAAGGTTACGAGCAGATAGCGGGGATATTCATGGAAACAGCTCTCCAGGAGCAGCAGCATGCAAAAAGGTTTTTCTCCTTCCTCGAAGGAGGAATGGTTGAAATAACCGCTGCCTATCCTGCAGGAAAGACAGGAACAACACCCGAAAACCTCGAAGCTGCAGCCGCAGGTGAACATGAGGAATGGAACGAGCTTTATCCTGAATTTGCCAGGGTTGCTGAGGAAGAAGGATTCAAGAATATCGCCACTGCATTCAAAGCCATCGCCTCAGCAGAGAAAAACCACGAGGACAGGTACCGGAAGCTTCTTGACAACTTAATGAAAAACAAAGTGTTCGAACGCGAGGATAAGGTATTCTGGTATTGCAGGAAATGCGGGTATGTCCATTTCGGAACAAAGGCCCTCAAGAACTGCCCTGCCTGCCTGCATCCTATGGGCTATTTCGAACTCATGGCAGAAAATTATTGATTGATGACCGGCGGAAAAGAAATGCTTGAGCTTATTCTCAGGCGTCAGAGCGACAGAAAATACGACGAAAATCCTGTCGAACCGGAGAAGCTCGACCGTATCCTGGAGGCAGGCAGGATGGCACCTTCTGCCTGCAATGCCCAGCCCTGGAAGTTCGTAGTGGCTACAGATCAGACCATACTTGCACAACTGGCTGATGCAGCCTCGGCAAAACTGTTGGGGATGAACACGTTTGTCAGTCAGGCCCCGGTTATGATCACGATAGTCAGGGAGAAACCGAATCTCAGCTCCAGAATTGGCGGAACAATCAAGAGCAAGGACTATTCACTTATCGATATTGGAATCGCTGCAGAGAACATTTGTCTGCAGGCAATTTCGGAAGGCCTCGGAACATGTATCATCGGATGGTTCGACGAAGACAGGGTGAAAAGCATACTGGGAATACCTTCGTCAAAGAGAGTCGAGCTGATTATCACACTGGGCTACACGTCGGGCGATTACAGGCAGAAGAAACGGAAACCGAAAGAAGAAACGGTATCCTACAACAAATACTGACAGGTCAAACCTGACGGCCTGCTTTTTCAGAGGTTAAAAACCTTATTTCAGTCCAGCAGTTCAAGAGCTGATTTGATTCTTTTAACCGCCTCAACAAGCAGGTCGTCGGAATTGGCGTATGATATCCTGATACAGCCCGGAGCTCCGAAGGCATCTCCCCCCACAACGGCAACATGAGCTTTTTCAAGCAGGAACAATGCAAGATCGTCGGAATTGACTATCTTCCTGCTGCCGTCGGATAAGCCCAGATAATTTGAAATATCAGGCATCACGTAGAAAGCCCCCTGCGGAATCCTTAACTTCATTCCCGGAATCTCTTTCAGCAATCCGCAGATAAGATCGCGTCGGCGATGGAATGCCTCCTTCATAATCCTTACCGAATCATCTCTGCCCTGAATCGCAGCGAGTGCTGCCCTCTGGGCTATTGAACACACTCCGGAGGTGAACTGGCCCTGGAGCTTGTTGCAGGCTTTAGCCAGCCACAACGGAGCGCCGATGTAACCGATCCGCCATCCAGTCATTGCATAAGCCTTAGAGACTCCGTTCACGGTGATAACCCTGTCGTATATGAAATCGAATGATGCCATGCTGACATGCGCCCCCTCGAATATTATATACTCATAGATCTCGTCCGACATTAGAAGAACTCCTTCATGTCTTTCCACCACCCTGGCTATTTCTTCCATCTCCTTCCCGGTATAAACCATACCTGTAGGGTTTGATGGCGAATTGAAAATTATCAGTCTGGTACGGTCCGTTATTGCTTCTTCAATATGTGCAGCACTGACCTTGAAGTCATTCTCAAGAAGAGCCTCAACAACAACCGGCCTGCCTTCCGCCAGTATGATCTGATCATAGTAGCTCACCCAATATGGAGCAAGAATGATGACTTCTTCACCAGGATTGATTACTGACATCAACACATTAATCAGTGAATGCTTTCCTCCCGCCGACACTATTATCTGATCGCGGCTGTAGTTTATACCGTTCTCCTCCCTGAACTTACGTGAGATGGCATCCCTCAGATCGTTGTAACCCGGTACGGGGGGATACTTCGAGTAATTCTCGTCAATGGCCCGCTTGCCAGCTTCTTTAACATAATCAGGTGTATTGAAATCAGGCTCACCCAGACTGAGACTGATAACGTCCACACCTGAATCCTTTAATTCACGGCTCTTTTGAGCCATCGCCAGAGTCTGAGAAACAGACAGGGATTTGATTCTTTCGGATAAATATTCCATACAAGATTGTTATTATTACCGCATACAACGGCCTGTTGCTTTCATTATGCCCCAAACATTAGTGGTTCATGGCTTTATACTTCAGGCCGCAGCCAAATGTAAAAAGGAATTTTTGATTTTCGGCAGTATCGGGTACTGTTTTTGTGAAACGCAGAGTGACCTGACTTAAGCCTGGCAAAGAAGCAGGCAGATTAAATAAATGAGGGATGGATATTTTAAATCAAAATATCTTACGTTTGTATATTAATTTATAATCGAATGGAAACATTTGCTGAAATCCTGAAGATAACATTACCTGCATTGATCGTTTTTCTGACGGCCTGGATCATAATAAGGAACATGATAAGGAACGACCAGGAGAAGAGAAGACAGGAAGTGATCCTGCAGGGAAACCGTAACATCACTCCCATAAAACTTCAGGCTTATGAAAGGATCGTTCTATTCCTGGAACGAATAAGCCTCGAATCGCTTCTGATGCGGGTCAGCACTCCGGATATGACGGCTGCACAGCTTCAATCGGCCCTTCTGACAGCCATAAGGAGCGAGTTTGAGCACAACCTTTCCCAGCAGATATATATGAGCCCTCAGGCATGGGAGGTTGTCAGGAACGCCAGGTCGAACACCATAAAAATGATAAACAACGAAGCCGAAAGGATCAAAGGCGACGCTCCCGGGATTGAACTGAGCAGACTTCTTCTCGGGAAGGTTATGGAGATAGAACATGAGCCTACCAGGACAGCCATAGACTTCATAAAGGGTGAAGTGGGAAGAATGATTTGATACTTCCCCTCTCCACCCTTCCAGAATTCGTTAAAAACGTTATCGTTTCAGGTAAAATATTTGTCGTTTTACATACCCAAGTCAGAGCAGTTCAACGCTTCTCTTAACAAAGGTGTTCAGGTCCTCCCCTCTAAGCATGTTGTTTGAAAGAAGGGCAAGATCCACAAGCTGCTTTACAATTTTATTTTCCGATCCGAAATTCTCAAGTATCTCTTTCCTGGCTGTTTCTACAGTCTCAAGATCTTTCCTCAGTTTCTCAAGGTCATCCTTCTCGAACTGGCTGATCTCGTCAGGTTTTTTCTTGCTTTGTTCCTTTTCCATAAAATCTACTTCGGCCTTCAGCTTTTCCCTTTCTGTATTGTTTTCCTGAAGTCTTTTACCCTCTCTGGCCTCAAGATCTTCCGAGATCCTTATCACCAGCGGATGGTTCACATTTACCACCAGGTTGAAGCTGTCGGGCAGTTCGCCGTAAAAATTCATGCCTCCGCCCATCTGCGACATTTCCTTCATCCTGCGCATGAATTCCGACTGAGTCAGAATTACCGGGGAGTCATTTTCGTCGAGAGTTTCCGGAACCGCGTTGTAAACCTCCTTTGACTTGACCCTGACATTAAAGACACTTCTGAGATCATCCTGCTGAACCTGTGAGAGTTTAGAGGATTTGAGGTCGGACTTCGGAATCAGTTTGTCGATCACATCCGAGTCGACCCTTACAAACCTCGAATCCTTGAATTTTGTCTCGAGATGATTTATAAGATGAACATCAAGCTGGCCGTCGAGGTTCAGAACATCATAGCCCTTGCTTTTTGCATTTTCAATGTATGAAAACTGATCGGTTTTATTATTTGTATAAAGGTAAACAAGCGACTTGTTCTTGTCGGTCTGGTTTTCCCTGATCAGCTTTTCATATTCTTCAAAAGTGAAATATTTGTCGTCAGTGTTCTTGAACATGGCAAACTTTGTTGCTTTTTCGTAGAATTTCTCTTCGGTTATCATCCCGTAGATTATGAAAAGCTTCAGGTTATCCCATTTCTTTTCGAACTCCTCACGATTGTTCTTAAAGATATCGAACAGCCTGTCGGCAACTTTCTTGGTTACATGCGACGATATTTTCTTCACATTTGAATCGCTCTGCAGGTAACTCCTCGACACATTGAGGGGAATGTCGGGCGAATCAATAACCCCGTGTAGAAGTGTTAGAAATTCAGGAACAATCCCCTCGACCGAGTCAGTGACGAAGACCTGGTTACAATAGAGCTGGATCTTGTTCTTCTGAATTTCGATGTTTGATTTGATTTTCGGAAAATAAAGTATGCCGGTCAGCTTGAAAGGATAGTCGACATTCAGATGGATGTTGAAAAGAGGTTCGTCGCCTATGGGATAAAGCTCCCTGTAAAACTTAAGGTAATCCTCATCCTTCAGGTCCGCTGGCTTCATAGTCCAGGCCGGCTTCGTGTTGTTAATTATCTTGTCTTTTCCTGTCTCGACATATTTGTTGTCCTTCCATTCCTTTTCCTGGCCGAAAGCGATCTCCACAGGCAGGAATTTGCAGTATTTCTTCAGCAGC
>JAFGXK010000137.1 GCA_016936695.1 Bacteroidales bacterium
CGCACGTTGCACGCCGCATGCCTCAACCTAAACCTCTCGCCTCACCTCCCCCCGGCAGTGTAATGAATCTCGTCAGGACTGCACTGATCAGGTAAAGGCCGGCAAGTATCCAGACGACTCCCTCATTTCCGAGTGAACCTATGAATAAGCCAACTATTGCCGGACCAACAAAGACTGATAATCCTGCTCCCAGATTAAGTATTGCAATCGCAGCGCCTTTATCGCTTTTAACAAGAGACGGAACAAGTGCCGACAGCGGCACATAACCCGAGAGTGTAGCTCCCCAGAGGACACCTGCCAGTAATACTATCCAGAAATTATTTCCTGAAAGCTGAGGAGAATAGAAGAATAATAATGTTGTGATCATGCAGCCGACACAACCGAACCAGGTTATGGTTTTTCTCCATCCCAGTTTATCGCCTACAAAGCCGAAAATCAGGTTGAAAATTATGTTGGCAGTAAATATTGTTCCCCATATTTTCAACCAGTCCGCAGTTGAAAAACCTTTTCCGGCAAGGTAAACAGGAAGAAAGACCGGAAACGCAAACTGGGCAGTTGTATTAATAATTCTGACTATTCCTCCAAGAAGAACTTTTGGTTCTTTTTTTACAATGGTCAGACCATTTAATAACTCCCGGAATTTATTTTTTGACTTCTCATCCTTCCCTGAAGGAAATGATGCCTTATTGATGACAATGGCAAATAATCCTCCGATAGCTACCCAGATAAGTGAACTCCATAAAGTGTTAATGTTTCCAAGTTGTTTTATTGCCCAGATAGAATAGTAAGTACCCAGTACATTCAGTCCACCGGTAAAGATAAACCAGAACCACCCGACCGCGCGGCCGAGCTTTTCCTGAGGACTGACATATGCGATCCATACCAGGAATGAATAGGCAAAAAGCGGATAGCCGAAGCCACGGATTGCATAAGTAGTAACCATCACGGGGAAATTTAACTCTTTGACCCCGAATCCAACGAATCCAACAGTCCCTAAAACATAAAGTACGAGACCAGTAAGCATAGTTTTTTTCGGACCGGTGCTTTCTGCCATCACGCCTGAGAACCATGATGATATTGCAATAATAATTCCGTAAACGGTAAACAGAAATGCTGATTGTTCTATACTCATTCCCCTGTCGACCAGGTAGGGACTTAACCATCCCAGTTCAATACCATTACCCATCATAAAGATCAGTATCCCCAGATAACCCCAGCCTAATTGTCTGGGCATTCCGATTTTATCCAGGAAAGAAGCGTTGGATTTATTCATTTTATTAAGAATTTATTTATTTGTTTTGAAACGCAAGATACAAAACACTGTCGGATCAAATTCGAAATTCAAAAACATAGTATTTCTTCAGGTACAGGTGTATTTAACTGTCGGGCCAGTTTGTCTCAATTCCCTGGCTCCGGATAAGATTTTGAAATTCTTCAAGCAGTTCCCTGCGTTCGTGTAAAGCCCGTGGAGGTACATTTTTCCCTTTGCAAAAAGCAGTTAGGCAACCGGCTGCTTCCCCGATGCTCCATTCAACAGGGTGAAGTCTGTAACAACCATTCGTTATATGGGTTGTACCTATGTTCTTATTAGCCGGGATCAGGTTATTCATCCTTTGAGGCAGCAGGGCGCCCAGGGGTATCTGGAATGGAAGTGAAGGGAAATCAATATAATTATTGCCCCGACTGCTGGGGTGGAGGTCTATATGATAATAGCCGATCCCGACACTGTCAAAAAACGAGGCGGATTTTTTTCCGGCTTCATTTCCGGCAACCAGTTTGCGGTTTTCTGCACCGACATGTTCTTCAAGGATGGAGAACAGAGCTTTTATCCTTCGGGATTCCCTTATATAAGGATACTTTGCCATACCGTCTCCGGTCCCCATTATGTCACCTCTTAATCTCAGTCCGGGCCATCCCTGTCCGCCATCAGGACGAGGAGCTTCGGTCTGAAGCCAGTAAAACAATGACAGGCTAAGTTGATTTGCTGCATCGACATGCTTCTTAAATTCCTTTTCACTTACATCGATTATGTTACCGGGGAAATAGTCGTTCTGCGGCCAGTTGACTATTGTAATATCTCCATCATATGTACCCGGCAGGAAATTGTTCCTGTTGATTATTCTCCTGTAGTTCCACAGATTCAGGGCATCTCCGGTCTGAATCCCTTCCGGATGGAAGCAAAGTTCTTTAGGCTCGAGAGTCCGGGGATTGGAGTATTTCAGATCCAATAATTTTCCTGACCAGGGAGGGGTCATCTGAGGGATGTAATTCTTCCAGAAATCATAATCAGCAGGTGGATCTTTTACATTATCAATACCTGGCTGATAATCTATTGCAAAGCACACTGTAAAAGCCTGGTTGTTCTCAGGATCGGCTTTTTCGGGAGCATGAAGTTCGTTAGTCTCGCTTTGTGATTCTGTGCCGGTAATATATTCCGTTCCGGTAAGTGGCAGTAAATCACCGCATTCAGTGGCATCTGCAAACCAGGGAGCTGACAATATTATTTTGTTCCCGGTTCTGAGACTGACCGCTTCGAGGGATCTGACCCTGTCTCCTTCAATGTCCGCAG
>JAFGXK010000138.1 GCA_016936695.1 Bacteroidales bacterium
ATGATTACAGCCGTGGTGCTTTTATGCTTTGTGGTTTATGCAATGAGCACGCGCTTCATGCATATTTTATTCTCAAATCCACGCGGTGAGGCCGGACTTACGGAACCATGCAGTGTTAACGGGATTGAGACCATCAGTCAGTTTGTACTTCTGGGTGTGGTGGTTTTTATGTGCTTTTATCAGCCATCCTTCCTGTCGGAAATGATCTTTCAAAGCATCAGTCTTTTGCCGAAATGAGTAAATAATGAACGAACTTTTCAAAGAGATATCATCCAATCCGTTTACGGTCAGCCTGGATATGATCCCGTTGCTGGATTATGAACAGTTCTGTGATCAGACTGCCGGGATGTTGAAGGATGAATCGCAGCATTGCGTTGCCTATTATGCGGTGGAGACTCAAGACACTTTGAAGCTTATCTGTTGCATTGCAGATGACCGGGATCATAGTTTCAGGCTATTTTCTTCCAGGCTTTCTGACGCCAAAACCACGGTAAGGTCACTGTCGAAGGAAATCCCGCAGCTTCATGTATATGAACGTGAGGTTCACGAGAATTACGGTGTTGTTTTTGAGGGACATCCATGGCTGAAGCCTGTGAGGTATCCTCACAACCGGGCATCAGGGGCATCGATTATGGACAACTATCCTTTTTACAGGATAGAAGGAGAGGAGCTTCATGAGGTCGGAGTCGGACCTGTACACGCCGGTGTGATTGAACCCGGCCATTTCAGGTTCATCTGCAACGGCGAAAAGGTTCTGCATCTTGAAATACAGCTTGGTTACCAGCACAGAGGTGTGGAGCGACTTCTGTCAGAAACCCGAAGCGGGATAAAGCGTTGTGTGCTGTGCGATAATATTGTGGGCGACACATCTGTCGGTTATGCATTTTCGTACGCCAGGATAATTGAATCTCTGGCTGGGATCCAGCCCTCCGTAGCAATCCAGATTGAGCGGTGCATTGGTCTTGAACTGGAACGGATTGCTGTCCATATAGGCGATACGGCTGCATTGTGCGGTGATGTGGCCTACCAGCTTGGTCAGGTTGTATGTGAGGCACTCCGGACCGAAGTGATAAACACCACCCAGTTCTGGTGCGGCAACAGGTTCGGAAAAGGACTTGTCCGTCCGGGAGGCACAAATTATAAAATGACTGCCGGAGTTGCTGACAGGATACTTATAGTGCTTAAGAATGTTGGAAAAAGGTTTGCAGATGTTTCCGAAAGGATATATTCCCTTCAGAGCGTCCTGGCAAGGTTTGAGGATATCGGCCAGGTAACAAGGCAGCAGGCGCTTTCAACAGGCGCAGTAGGGATGGCAGCAAGGACGTGCGGAATCAGACGTGATATAAGATGGTCGCATCCTGACCAGTATTACCGGGATATTTCTTTTGAGCCGGTTGTTCTCGAAACCGGAGATGTACTTGCACGCGGGCTGCTCAGGGTTAAGGAAGTAAGTGAATCCATAAACCTTATCTCCGGACTCATTGCTGACTGGCGAAATCAGACGGACGAGCACTCTGTTCCTGATTACAATTGCAGTTTAAGGGCTGACAGTTTTGCACTGTCACTTGCAGAAGGCTGGAGGGGTGAGATTTGCCATTCTGCAATCACTGACGGGAGCGGAAATATTGTTCATTACAAGGTAAAGGATCCGTCGTTCCATAACTGGATGGCTCTGGCTCTGGCGGTCAGGAATCAGGAGATCTCCGATTTTCCGGTCTGTAACAAGAGCTTTAACCTGAGTTACTGCGGAAATGACCTTTAGAAGCTTATAACTTAGAGATGTACAGGGAAATTAAAATATTAAGGCAGCACGGTATCCAGTATGTAAGGGACCTCCGGAATCAGCCGGTCTCTGATCTGTTCCGGGGAAGGCCTGTGATTTCAAGGGATATTACGGCCTCTGAAATCGAAAAGGTCAGTTCCCTTTGTCCGGCCGGCGCTATCGATAAGGAAACCGGGTCAATCGATCTGGGCTTTTGTGTTTTTTGCAGGGAATGTGAATTCTGTCTGAAGGAAAAGATCCGGTTTACAAATGATTACCGGATATCAGCCAGCAGGAGGGAGGATCTTGTAATCCGGCCGGGAATAGATGTTCCTATGAGGCTTAACGGGGATGTGATTCGAAAGGAGATAAGGAAGATTTACAGGCGTTCGCTTAAGTTGAGGCAGGTATCAGCCGGCGGGGATAATTCGTGTGAGATGGAGCTTAATGCTTCGGGCAATGTGAACTTCGACCTTGGGCGGCATGGGATTGAGTTTACAGCATCGCCGCGTCATGCAGACGGGATAGTGATTACCGGACCTGTTTCAGGAAACATGGCCGCAGCGCTAAGATTAACCTATGAAGCAGTACCCGATCCGAAAGTGATCATACTGGTCGGAACCGATGCGATCAGCGGAGGCATGTTTGCCGGTTCGCCTGCTCTTGACAGAAGGTTCATTGAAGAACATCACATCGATCTTTATGTCCCGGGAAACCCAGCCCACCCTCTGACTTTCATCAACGGGATACTGGATCTACTTGAAAAGAAATGAAGGGCGGGGCAAGAATTTTTCTCCTGCAAATAATTCTTTTGTTTTGCTTAAATTAATAACCGGCGGCTTGTCCGTCTTTTCTGGACTCCGATGCCCCGTACCAGACCTTGTTTTTCTCATCCCACATGATGGCCTGATAACCACCGTAGGAGCCGAGGTTCCATTGGACATTATGGCCCATGGAAAGAAGTTGCCTGATCTCTTCCCAGCGTATCCCGCTTTCGAGATAAAGAATGCCGCCGTCGGTCATTACCTGACCAGTCGGTTCTGAGGATCCGGTATGGTAAATCCTGGGAGCATCACCGGCTTCCTGTAGGTTCATTTTGAAATCCACAAGGTTCACTATCACCTGTGCATGACCCTGGGGCTGCATATCACCGCCCATAACGCCGAAGCTGATATATGGCTTGCCGTTTTTTGTGATGAAGCCGGGTATGATGGTGTGAAACGGTCTTTTCCCGGGAGCATAGGCATTGGCATGACCCGGATCGAGGCTGAACATTTCACCTCTGTCCTGAAGGACAAATCCCAGTCCGGTGGGGCACATTCCTGAACCCATTCCCCGGTAGTTGCTCTGTATGAGTGAAACCATGTTGCCATATCTGTCGGCAACGGTAAGATAAATTGTATTGCCTGCTTCAATTTTACCCGGGCTGACTACGTTGGCAGCCTTCGCCGGATTGATCATCTTTCTCCGTTCAGCAGCATATTTTTTCGAAATGAGCTGTGCCACCGGTACTTTGCTGTACCTGGGGTCGGCGTAGAATTTAGCCCTGTCCTCGAATGCCAGTTTTTTGGCTTCAGTGAAAGCATGAATATACGCGGCTGAGCCAAATCCCATCCGGGCAATGTCGAAACCTTCGAGGATATTAAGCATCTGAATGGTAGCTATGCCCTGTCCGTTAGGTGGAAGCTCCCATATGTCGTAGCCCCTGTAGGAAGAACTGACAGGTTCGATCCATTCCGAACTATGTCTCGACAGATCGTCAAATGTCAGGAATCCGCCATGCGACTTCATAAAGGCATCGATAGCCCTGGCAATGCTCCCGCGGTAAAATTCGTTTCTTCCGCCTTTTACTATCTTTTCGAGTGTGCTGGCAAGATCAGGATTCCTGAAGATCTCGCCTTTCGCGGGAACCTTTCCATTAGGCATATAGGTTTCCTTTATGTTAGGGAACCCACTCAAAGCCCTGACGTTGCTTTCAAGATAATAGGCTATTACTTCGGTAACGGGAAAACCGTTTCTGGCGTAATTGATTGCAGGCTGGAGAATTTCCCGCATCGGAATCCGTCCGAACAATTCATGCATTTCAAACCATCCGTCAACGCAACCGGGAACACTAACGGGAAGAGGGCCGGTGGAGGGTATGAACTGGAGTCCCTGTTTCTTGAAGTATTCCAGTTTAAGCGATCTCGGCGATCTTCCGCTCGCATTGAGCCCGTATAATTTTTGTTTTTCAGCACTCCAGATAATTGCAAACAAGTCTCCGCCGATACCGCAACCGGTAGGTTCCACAAGTCCAAGCACGGCATTGGCTGCAATGGCCGCATCAATTGCATTGCCTCCCTTTTTGAGGATGTCAAGGGCAGCCTGGGTAGCAAGGGGCTGGCTGGTTGCCGCCATTCCATTCTGAGCGATTACTTCCGATCGTGTTGCAAAGTCTCTGCCTGTAACTCTGTCCTGGGCCATAATAAGTAACGGCATAAGAAAAAACACCCACGCGATTAATATCTTTTTAGTCATGTCATTTCAGCTTGATAACTAATACAAAGTTAAAAAACTATGCGATATATCAAGAAACATGAATATCTTCCTCCAGAAGGTCCACCTCTTTTACACTGCGGTTTTTGCAGTCGAGCCGCAGACTCTTTATTTCGCAAGGTCTGAAGCTTCCTGTCCACCTGCGGTTAAGAAATGAAAAATCGACTGTGGCCTTAACGCTTTTTCCTGAGGTCTCGACGCACCTTATTATAAGATCATCTCCTTCCTCTGCCTGTTTGATTGAAGAAACAATAATGTTCGCATCATCGACCGACACAAATGATCCGGCTCCCGGCATTGATCCTCCGTGAATTCCCTGGTATATTGCGACGGGCGGTGAATGGAATTCCTCGGCCTTCCGGGTGACAGAATTTTCCTGCCATGTTCCCTTGTGTGGGACCAGCATCATGCGGAAAGTATGTATGCCCTGATCCTGCCAGATATGTTCCTTGTCCATTTCGAGAACACGCGGGACATGGTGGGCGAAGACGGCAGAGCGGATCACTGAAATGCGCATGTCATTTCCATTTACGCTGTATCCGTATTTAGCATCATTGATAACTGCCAGTCCGTAGGTTGCTCCCTTGCCCGTTCCTGTAACATCTATCCATCTTTGTCCGGGATCCTCGTCGCCGTTTGCCTTTCTCCTTATGAATCCGTAAGCGGTTTCGTAGGTTGCTGCCGGAGATTCAACATTGACAGGGAAGGAGAATTTGACCATCTTAAGCTTTTCATTCCAGTTCAGGCTGACCTTTGCCTCAACGGTTCTGGCCCCTGCATAAAGGATCCAGTCGATTGAAAGCGTTGAATCGCCGTATTTTGAAACTGATCTTATTATTCCGCGAAGCGGACCTGTTTCAGAAATTTTTATAACAGAATTTCCGAATGATCCGATCTCTTTGGAGAACGACTTTACGTCGTGGCTCCATGTATCGCTCGGATCATCTATCACCACGGCACGGCATCCGGAGGAGGTTCCCCTGAATACTTCAATCCCGTTTTCCTTGTCAAGCAAGCCTATTGATCCCGATTCGTTTACCGTAAGTTTAAGGAATTCATTCTCAACCGAATTTCCGGAGGCGCTTACACCGGGCATGGAATCCTGTGGTTCACCGGCCCTGATCCTGATCTGCCTGTATCCCAGGGCCGGAATGGTGGTTCTGACTACAACACCCTTACGGCTTCCTGTTTCAGTTGTCCCTGCTGTCCACTGGTGTCTCAGAAGGTTTCCCTTTTCATCTTCGGCTGTAGAAGGTGTTTTCATATCCCAGTTGAAATCGTATTCAATGTTACCCTTGATGTCCCAGGCATGCGGATTGAAGGCGATCAGGTACTGCGAGGCAGGGTCCTTTGATTCTATTTGCCATTCAAGCTTTTGGACAGCTTTATAAACAGCCTGATGTGCAACATCAAGTGCATAGCCGTAACCTTCGCGGGCTGATGCTGAGTGTTCAGGAACGGATGTGCCGGCCAGACTGTCGTGGAACTGAAGGAAAAGGACCCGTTTCCACGCAGAAGTAAATTCTTCCCTGGGATATTTGAAATTCCAGATGACTGATCCGAGAGCTGAGATTTTTTCTGCTGTTATCAGGGCAGCCTCTGAAAGCCGGTTATTCTTTTTTATTTCAACTTCGGCCGTATAACAGCCTACCGCGTGATGCTGAAGGTCATCCTTTATGACAGGGAGATTCAAACTTTTATCATCTCTTATTTCAGCAAAATATTTTTCAGGTGTGCTGAAAATGAGTACGGGTGCTCCACTTTCATCCTGAATTTCCTTTATGGAAGCTATGTTTTCCTTTGTGGCCCCTCCTCCGTGATCACCGGCACCGTAGTATGACATGAAGGACCTGAAAGGTTGTCCCCTGAACTGTTCCATTACCTTCTCTATTCTGCCCCTTACCGATCTGCTGTCGTTGTAGCTTATGGGTATCCGGTAGGTGAGGACTGATGATCCGTCGGGTCCTTCCCACCAGAACATGTCGGCCGGTATCTCTTTCTCCCCTGGTCCCGGGCGCATGAAGACGTAATTATCCATTCCCTGCGATTTGATGATCTGAGGCAGGGTTCCGGTATGACCAAACGAGTCGGGATTAAAGGCTACCGTGGCCCGGCGGCCTGTCAGTTTTTGCAGGGTCCTCTGTCCGTAGAGTCCCTGTCGTACCATTGCTTCGCCTCCGGGGATATTCATATCAGGTTCAACCCACCAGCCTCCGACCACATTCCACCGTCCCTCTGCGACGCGCCTCCTTATTTCCGCGAGCATCTCCGGGTCATTTTCCGCTACCCATTCATAAAACTGAGCGGAGCTGGCAGTGAAGGCGAAGTCGGGAGTTTCGTTCATTCTGTCGAGAGCTGAACGAAAAGTACTGTGAACCACGGCAATGCCCTCCTGCCATGGCCAAAGCCATACAGGGTCGATATGTGCATGGCCGATAAGGTGGAACCTTATTTTTGAGGCTTCAGCCGGCCATTTGCCGGTCTGGGTGAATTTGCCAAGCACAGGTGCTATCACAATTCCGGCAGTTCCGGCAGCTGCCTTACCCAGAAAATCCCGTCTTGTTATTCCTTCCATCGTTTCAGTTTTAATTATTGATCTACCCGTCAATCATTGCGACACTAAGGCTTGCATAATCGCCAACAGACTCTCCGAGTTCAGCGGGAACTATGCTGCAAACGGCAGCAGACGGAGCAAGGGCTTCCTGCCTTACCATTTCAAGGCAGGCCGGTTCGATGAACTGCCTGCAGCGGGCGAAAATACTGCCTATAACAATTTTTTCAGGATTTAAAATATCAATCAGCACTGAGATTCCCTTGCCAAGGTATTCCCCCGAAATCTCAAGGATTTTGATGGCTGTTTTGTCACCGGCGAATGCTGCGTCAGCTACATCCCTCGCTGAAATACTGTCGATGTCCTCAGGAGTTTTGCAGAATGAAACCCTCTGATTAAGCGCAAATTTTTCACTTACGATCTGACGTGCCAGGATTGCAATACCTGTTCCGCTGCAAAAGCCTTCG
>JAFGXK010000139.1 GCA_016936695.1 Bacteroidales bacterium
AGCTTCCTTAATATCAAATTCCTCATAAAGATCCCTCAGTGAAGTGAAGTTTTCCTTGCCGAAATCAGAAAGCTGCGGAAGTGGTATCTCGCAGAGAGCAATGAAATATTCAATTTCCACCATCAGACGGTACTTCATCAGGGCAAACTCCGAGAAATACCCGTCAAGTTCGCCTGTCTTGTGCCTGTATCTTCCGTCAATTGGTGAGATGGCCGTAAGATTATTCAATTCCATTGTTTACCTTTTTGGCTGTTCCTTAGTTCCAATATGTATACAAAAATACTATTTTAGATGCTCCAAATTACATGCAATGCATAAAATCAGAATATCAGCCGTCAGGTATGCCAACACCTATCCGTTTATTTATGGACTTTCAGAAAGCGGATTTGAGAGCAGGGCTTTAATAGAGACTGACCATCCGTCGGAATGCGCAGCTAAGCTGATTTCTAAAAGAGCTGACCTCGGGCTTGTTCCGGTGGCTGCAATACCGCTGATTGAAGGATATCATATTACCGGAGATTACTGCATAGGCGCCGACGGTAAGGTTAGAACGGTGCAAATTATGAGCGATTCCAGGCCTGAAACCGCACAACGGGTGTTCCTGGATTACAGATCAGGAACTTCAGTGAATCTGATAAAAGTTATCGCACGGAATTTCTGGAAGAGAGAACCTGATTGGATAAACACCTATGAAGGATTTGACTTCAAGGCTGTAGAAATCAATGATGCTGTCGTATTGATCGGAGATCAGTGCTTTGAACTGGAGAACAGATACCGTTACAGTATTGATCTGGCAGAGGAATGGAAGAATTTCACCGGAATGCCATTTGTTTTTGCCTGCTGGGTTGCAAACAGAGAGCTCCCTGCAGATTTTATTTCCGATTTCAGCAATGCACTGGCACTGGGAGTCAACAACCTCGACAAAGTGGCTGAAAAGTTTGAAAACACCGGAACCATAACCGGACCGGCATTAAAGCATTATCTCAAAAACAATATAGATTACAATTTCGACGAGCGCAAAAAAAATGCTCTGGAATTGTTTCTCGGATATCTCAGAAAACTATGACAAAAAGCCGGATAAAAGATCAATTTCTGGTGCGATCGTTCAGGGAAGATGACTTTGAAGCTGTCGCAGCTCTGTGGAAACAAACAGAAATGGATAATCCGGAAAGAGGAGATGACAGCGAAACAATACTTAACACTATCCGGCTTGGCGGCAAGCTTTTTATCCTGGAAAATAAAAGCTCAGGCCTGATCGCCGGAACATCCTGGCTGACCTTCGACGGCAGAAGAATTTTTCTTCACCATTTTGGCATTCTGCCGGAATTTCAGGGCAAAGGACTTTCTAAATTACTGCTGGGCGAATCGCTTAGGTTCGTCAAAGCTTCGGGTTATCAGGTAAAACTTGAGGTACATGCCGCAAATCATATTGCAATAAAGCTTTATGAATCATTCGGATTCAGGCATCTGGGAGATTACATGGTTTATATAATCAGAGATGTTCCGAATATGGAAATTTGATTTTTTTTATGCCGATTTATAACTAACTTTGGTAAGGTTATTGTACAAAACTTTAAAAATTAACTTAATTCCGCTATCATGGCAAAGACAATCACATTCAATGAGCTCCGGAAGATCAAAGACCAATTACCCTCCGGTAGTATGAGAAGGATTGCAGAGAAGCTGGATCTGCATGAAGAAACTGTCAGAAACTACTTCGGAGGAACAAATTTTGAACTTGGACAGTGTGTTGGCGTTCACTACGAACAGGGTCCGGGAGGCGGAATAGTAACTTTTGATGATACTACCATCCTCGATCTTGCAGAAAGCATGCTCAAATAGAGGCACGTAGAAGGCAACCTTCCGGAAGGGTATGCTTTTCATTAGTTCAATCAATAAATGGATATTTTAAATACCCCGGGGCTTGCTGAAAATATTTATCAGCAGGCTCTTGAAGTTTTTTTTGCCCGGAAATGGGGCAACAGGATGCTTTTTTCACACGACATCAGCCACCATCGAAGAGTCTGGAACTTCGCCAGGGAACTACTGATCAGCACGGAAAACAAAAGCAATCCGCACTCGCTGGACTTTTATAGCAAAACATTGATCGCTTGTTATCTTCACGACCTGGGGATGACAGTCACTACCGGGGTCGATCATGGATTCCACAGCCGTAATTTAGCCGAGGAGTTCCTGTCTGGACTCAACCACGATTTATCCGGCTGGACCGATATGCTTGACGCAATCGAAAAGCATGACAATAAGGAGTACTCCTCAGGGCTTGAAGAAAAAAACAACATTCTTGTTATACTTGCTGCTGCAGACGACATGGATGCCTTCGGGCATACAGGTATTTACCGTTATCTTGAGATTTACATTGAACGGGGTGTCCCGCCTGAAAAGATCGCGGGAGAGATCAGAAAGAATGCGGCAAACAGGTTCCGGAACCTGGAAGCGAGGTTCGGAAAATATCCCGCTTTGATCGAAAAACACCGGCTTAGATATCTTATTCTGGATGAATTTTTCAGAGAGTTTGGCAGGGAAACAGGCCTCAGTACATAAGATCCTCATCGTCAAACAGCTCCAGCTGCCTGTCGGAGCGATCATCGGTTTCCAAAAGTGAAACAACAGGACAGAAGCTCTATGAGACGACTGCAATCAGTGTCGATCTTTGCCTGAGGTAGTTCCTGATATAGAATCCTGATAATATAAGCAGCTCATCGTTTGTGTATGATTCGATCATACCGGTGAACGCATTAGAATGATATTGGATAAGTACTCTGTTTTCATCACTCAGGCTCCAGCGCGAACAAATAAAATTATCAAATTTCCATTTATACTCCCTGTCCTTGTACAGAACAATAGCACCTCTTTTCCCCCGAAGGAAGGTTATCTTACCGGCTTCAATATGCCTCTGGAGATCAGTAATTGTCGCTTCAAATTTGAAAAAACCTAAGGTCTCAAACTGAAACCTCTTCGTATTCAGCTCACCTGTAACCTTTCGCGAAAATCCCTCCTTGAACAGCTCTCCCTTGATTTGTTCATTCTGATAAATTTCAAACTTCTTGCTGAAGAGTAAGGTTTTCCAGTCGTAACGAATTTCCATTTATGTAAGGCTCTGTGAGAAATGACAGAAATCGAATCAAAAATACATAACTACCGATTATCCGGTAAATTTTCCTTTCCTTTTCAACCATGCCACATTCTGTATAGCGGTATGGTCCCTGCCGATTATATCCCTGTAAAGATCGGGCCGTCGTGCCATCGTATACCTGAAGCCTCCGGCATCCTCAAGCTTCTGCCGGTTAATTTCTGCAGTAACGAAGCAGTCGCCAAGTTCCCTGCACTCGGCAATAATCTCGCCGTAAGGATCTATTATCATTGAACAGCCGTTTTTAAGCTGATCGTCATCCATCCCTATCGGGTTTGAGAACACAACGTAAATTCCGTTATCATAAGCACGGGCCGGAAGCCAGCGCATAAGCCATTCCCTGCCCTTGGGTCCGTCGAACTCCATTCTCAATTTGTCAGGATCGGCATGCCGGTTTATCCATAGCTGCGGATCTACAAATCCTGCACCCGGACGCGGCGAAGGAGTGCACATGGTGACATGAGGCATGAAAAGTATTTCCGCTCCAAGCAGGGCAGTTGCCCTTACATTCTCTATCACATTGTTGTCGTAGCAGATAAGTATGCCGCACTTCCATCCCATGAGGTCGAAAACCGTATAGCGGTCGCCAGGGACAATGGCAGGATTTATAAAGGGATGAATCTTACGGTGCTTAGCTATAAGCCCGTCACCGCTGACACATATATAAGCCTTGTAAATACTTCCTTTACTGTCCTTTTCGAAGAGACCGGCCAGAATGAATATGTTATACTTACGGGCAATTTTCACAAGAGCTGCAGTGCCCGGGCCGTCGGGTATCGGCTCCGCAATGGCGCGAAGCTCGCTTTCCGATAATTTCCCTGCAAAGGTATAACCGGTAAGCGAGCACTCATGAAAGGCTATTGCATCCGCTCCTGCCCCGGCTGCATGCTCTGCCAGAGTATCAATAACCGACAGGTTATACTCTTTATCTCCGCTCCTGTTTTCAAACTGCGCCGTTGCTATCCTCAATTTACTCTTCTCCATAAAAAATTTTTCTTAAGTTCTGCTCAATTTTGCACCGGATCAATTTTCCTGCCATCTGTTACTACAAAAATAAAAGCCGGCATAAAAAAAATGCCGGCCATCAAATTACAAAATATTTCTAGAAGTTGTCTCTCTCAACATAGTGAGTATGCAGAAGCTCATGAGCCTTATGACTGTTAGGCTTGCCCAGGAACTCCTTATAAAGTGAAATAACATCAGGATTATCATGCGATTTGCGGAGTACCATGTGCTCATCCTCGGAGTAGATGGCATTTATCCGGTTCTGCCTGATCTCCTCGCTTGTGGGAATAGGTTGTCCTCCGCCGCCGATACAACCTCCGGGGCATGCCATTATTTCAACGAAATGGTATGGCGATTTCCCTTCACGAACCTCAGCCATGATTGTGTTGGCATTTACAAGTCCATGCGCAATTGCGACCTTAAGTTCAGCACCCTCGAGGAATTTCCAGTCATCTGTGCATCCTTCGATAACCACAGAGGCTTCCTTAACACCTTCAAGACCTCTTACAGGAGTAATGTTAAGGTTGGCAAACGGCACCTCTCTTCCGGTAACAATCTCATAGGCTGTTCTGAGGGCAGCTTCCATCACACCACCGGTGGCTCCGAAAATAACCGCGGCACCCGTTGAATCGCCCATTACGGAATCATAGTTAGCTGCTTTGAGATTTCTGAAATCAATTCCGGCCTGTTTTATCATAACTGCCAGCTCGCGCGTAGTAAGAACGAAATCGATGTCCTTGTATCCGCTTGCCCTCATCTCAGGCCTGTCGGCCTCATATTTCTTCGCAGTGCAAGGCATGATTGACACAGATACAATTTTGGCCGGATCGATCTTCTTCTTGTCAGCATAGAAGGTTTTTGCCAGGGCGCCGAACATCTGCTGCGGCGATTTGCAGGTTGAAAGGTTCGGAAGAAACTCGGGGTATTTGTGTTCAATGAACTTTATCCAGCCCGGAGAACAGGATGTGAACATCGGAAATTTTATTGATGTATCCTTGTCAACCAGGGCTTTCTTCAGTCTTGTCAGAAGTTCAGTTCCTTCCTCCATTATGGTAAGGTCGGCGCTGAAATCAGTATCGAGGACCGAGTCGAATCCCATCTGTCTCAGAGCATTGACCATCTTTCCCGTAACCCTTTCTCCCGGATCATAGCCAAGGTCCTCACCAAGGGCCACCCTGACAGCAGGTGCAGTCTGTACAATTACATACTTGTCGGTATCATAAATTGCATCCCATACCTGATCGATATATGTCTTTTCGGTGAGTGCTCCCGTGGGACAGCGGTTCACGCACTGACC
>JAFGXK010000140.1 GCA_016936695.1 Bacteroidales bacterium
ACCCTTCTGAACTGCCGGAGCATCGGTCTTTGGTTCGAACCTTGACTTAAGAGCTGCTTCTTTTGCAACCCTCAGAAGATCAGCATTGAGAGTTGTGGAGCCTTTGGCCCCTGGATTTGCCTGAATCACTTTGCCCGATCTGTCAACACTGACTTCTACAACTACCTTGCCTGCTTCCTGGAGCTTATATTCAGGTACTGGAAGTGACTGCACTCCTCTTCCCTCAAGTGAATAGGAAATTCCCTGATTGCCAAGCCCGCTTCCCTCGCCTCTGTTCTGTGAGTCGACCGATCCTGTCGGGACCCCCTGGTTTCCCGTTCCGCCTGCTACACCTTCGCTGGTTGAGGTGGTCCCTGCATTTTTTGAGCCGGCCAATGCGTCACGGGTTTTATTTTTTATATCGGCTTCTCTCTTCTGTTCCGCTTCAATCCTTTTTCTCTCAGCCTCTTCAGCTTCCTTCTTTTTTCTCTCAGCTTCAATCTGCTCCCTGAGTTTTCTGTCAGCCTCAATCTTTTCGAGTCTCTTTCTTTCAACTTCGGGATCCACTTTTTTTACCTCTGGAGCCTCCTCTGTGTCCTGAGTGAGTATGGCTTCTTCAGTCTGATTGTTTTGAGCAACCTGCGGAGGTGGACTTGAGGGCTCGGTCTCGACAGGAGGAGAAGATGGTTCTATCATTCCAAGGCCCGTCTCATCCAAACCGAAATTGACCAGGATCCCTTCTTCCGTTTCAGGCGGTTCCGGAGCTGTGAAGGCAACAATGATCAGAAGAACCATCGTAATCAGAGCTATTATTGAGGTGCCGATGATTCCCTTCTTCCTCTCGCTGGGAATGTTCCTTATGCTGTTATTTTGGTGAAGTTGCAATTATCAGTTTATAGTTATTTGCCTGAGCAATGTTTAGTACTGCTACAACCGTTTCGAAAGGTACGTTTTTATCCGCATGCAGCGAAATATATGTCTCGGGATTTGCTCCCAGCTTTTCCTTCAGCAGAGCTTCCATAGTCTCAAGTGTTACCGGCTGCTGTTCGAGATAGTATTTCTGATCAGCAGTAATTGAAATAGTTGTCTGTGGCTTTGCCGAGGTTTGTGTGCTTCCTTTCGGCAAAAGAAGCTTGAGGGCGGTAGGATGAACCAGCGTCGATGTAAGCATAAAAAAGATGAGAAGGTTGAATACAACATCCGTCATCCCTGTCGAGCTGAAATTAATACTGATTTTATTTCTTTGGGATAATGCCATTTCAATGACCTGTTTTTAAAGGTTCATTCAGAATGTCCAGGAATTCAGTCATCGTGGCCTCAAGGCTGAAAACAACCTTTTCGGTCCTGACTACCAGTGTGTTGTAGGCAAAATATCCAAGGATCCCTACAAAAAGCCCGAAAGCTGTTGTTATAAGGGCTGTGTAAATACCACCCGACATCATTGAAACATCAATATTGCTGCCTGCCTGTTCCATCCTGTAAAATGACTGAACCATCCCTATCACTGTTCCAAGAAATCCGAGCATTGGTTCAGCCCCTGCTATCGTTGCCAGGGTGGGGAAGCCTCTTTCGAGCTTTGATATTTCCAGTTTACCAACATTCTCGACAGCTGTTGAAATATCATGGAGGGGTCTTCCCAGCCTGCTTATTCCTTTCTCTATCATCCGGGCCGAAGGAGAATCGGTCGATTTACACAGAGCCATTGCAGCATCTATCTTGCCGTCATGTATATAGTCCTTTATTCTGTTCATGAAATTGGTGTCCTGTCTTGATGCCCTTTTGATAACATAGAACCTTTCAATGAAAATGTAGGTGGCAATAAGGAACAAGATGAAGATCGGTATCATAACCCATCCGCCCTTGATCGCAAAATCCAGCAGTGTCAGAGTCTCAGCAGCCGTAACAGCTGCTTCCTGTCCCTCCTGCATAAGCATTTGTAGAAATCCCATATTTTCCCCTGTTATTAATTTATTATAAATGAATTAATTATCTATTTCCTTCAATTTTTCGACGGTCGAATTTATTAAAAAACGGAGAACCGGCCCAGTCTATTATTGTGTGTTAATAACATTATCATAATATTTATCAACTCTCATTCTTCCACTTTAACTTCTTCTTCTTTCCTGAATTCTGACGGAGGTTTTTTCTTGAAGATGTCTGAAAGCTTGTCGAAATCCTGCCTGAGCGAGAATCCAAGGCCCTGGGTATAGGGTGCTCCCTTCCCGGTGTAGGGATTGTTATATCTGTTAAAGACCTTGAATCTCAGTTTCTCCGTTAACCTGTATTCAATATCGAAATCTCCGATCAGAGGTGTCTCTTCAGTCTCGGTTCCGGTCACATCAAAATTTCCGTTTATTGTGACCTTGTCATTGAGCAGCTGAGTCGACAGCGCCACCTGGAGCTGTTGTGAGCTTAAGTCCTTAGTCCCGGGTGTATAAAGGAACCCTACATCAAAATCGTTGCTGATCTGCGACAGCCAGTTGCTCAGTTGGTTAGAAAGCATCTCGGTTGTTGTGACTGCCATTGCCGATGTTCCCGTTCCTGTAACTCCCGATGATGCCCGGTAGGAGGGATCGGCATAAAAACTGTTCATCACAAGAAGATAGATAAATTGTTTACTTTTTTCCTCCTCAGTAGTTATGGCATTCCGGAGGTATGTTCTCGTCTCCTCGTCAGCATTGGGAAGATAGATATTGAATCCGACAACAGGGTTGAACAGATTCCCGGAGAGATTCAGCTGGGGCTCAACCGGTATCCTGGCTTCATATTTGGGATCCTGCAGAATCGGAAACAGGATAGGGGAGAGTGAAGTCTTTATATTCCTGTATTTCGCAGTGAGGTCGATCTCTGCACTTTCTATATTTCCGTTGAAACTTATTTTACCTCCCTTTTCAACTTCAAACTTCTTGTTGAGGATGTTCTTGAGTGTGAATAGATAATCGCCTTCCTCTATTGTGTAATCCCCGAAGATTTTGAATTCTCCGTTCCTGTTTAGACTGATATTGAGCTTACCTGAACCATTCCCCCTTATCACGTCACCTGCTTTGGGATCAATAAGCAGCTGTACCTCAGCATCGGGCGTGACATCGAGGTCAAAATTAAGCTCGAGCGACGATCCTGTCGAAGTTGTGGCGGCGGCCTTAAGGTTCTCCTGCTTTGCCATCATTGCGGAGTCGTGATTAATGAAGGTGACGAAGGAAGATTCAGAAACCGACATGCCGGAATTGAGTGGTATAAAGAAGCTTGTCCCGCTTCCTGTTTTAGCGGAGATATCAAAAGAAAGAGAGTTGGGGCCGCTCTTTATTGTGGTAACGCCCGAGACGTATGCGGTTCCATAGAATAGCTCGTTGTCGCCCTGCCTGGTGTTGAGAACAAGGCAGTCGTTCTTGTCCATATTGATGGTAAGATCAACACTGAAATCCTTGAATGATTTGTGGTAAATGGCACCGGTGAGCAGGGCGCTGTTCCCTTTTTCATCCGTAATCCCCGTATTCCTGAACCTGATCCCCTGCCTGTCGAACCGAATTGAATCATTAATTGAATAACGTGTCTGGAGATAATCGATCCTGAGCGATGTGTTTTCAGGCATGAGAGAACCTGTCAGGACCAGTTCGCCCGGAGCCCCGGTGACCTTTATCCTGCCTGACACCGTGCCCTTTATGTCGGATGCAAAAAAGCTGAGAAGCGGATTGAGTGCATGAACCGGCAGGTTTGAAGCAATTCCGTCAATCCGGAATTGCTTGATGCCAGGATCGTAAAAGCCCGATAAATCAAAGTTTCTGAGGCCGTTGAGATTGTTTCTCGCACTCAGATCAGCAACTTTTTTCAGCGAATTCCACTGGGAAATAACAGATACATCTCCATAATCGCCGCTGAGAATTGAAAATCCGTCAATCCTGAGGTCGCTCTGGATGAGAGGGTTCTTCAATGCACTTGAGATCACAATATTTCCGTCAACAATCCCCCTGATGTCCAGAGGGAGAGGGGCATTGTTGTTATTTTCATCCGGCTTTGCCGGACTGTTAAGAGGGCTCAGGTCTATCCCGTTAAATAACAGTTTCAAGGTATCATTCTGATTCCCGGACACAGACCCGTCGGCAATATAGGAATGGACTCCGCTTGATACTACGAAACGGTTGATTTTTGTTGATGCTGAATCAACGACTATGGACGACTTCC
>JAFGXK010000141.1 GCA_016936695.1 Bacteroidales bacterium
TCTGTAGGTAGTGCGCCATTTTGCAGCCAACCCAGGGCTTTATCGAAATCGAGTTCGATGGTTGCGGGGTTAGTTCGCGGATTGTAATTTCCGATTCTTTCAATGTATCTGCCATCACGTGGCGACCTGCTATCAGCTACCACTATGTGGTAGTAGGCCATTCTCTTACGGCCTTTCCTAGCTAATCTGATTTTAACTGCCATTTAGTTTTTAACGCTTTTTATTTAACCTGTTTTCAAAAATGTGGGTGCAAAGATATAGAAATTTTTCAAGGAAACAATTAATTAGATCAATGTTGCTGGTTGCTGGTTGCTGGTTACTGGTTACTGTACTCTTCATCTGCGAAAATCTGCGGGTTTCCTCTGCGCTTATCTGCGAGAAACATTTTTTTAAGCATTTTTTTGACTTACCGAATACCGGATACCGGATACCGCGTACCGCGTACCGTCTTGACTTCCACCTGGCTATTTTAACCCGACACTCATCCGTTGATAACTCGTAGCATTTTATTGGATGCCTGTCGGGCTTTTTGGCTAATTTTGTGTTCCGACCTTAATAGAAAAATTACAATCAGTATGGCCCCATTCGCGCATTTGCATGTACACACTCAGTATTCAATCCTCGACGGAGCCTCGAAAATCTCCAATCTTATCGACAAGGCTAAATCGATGGGTATGGAGGCTATTGCCATCACCGATCATGGCAACATGTTCGGGGTAAAGGAATTTCATGCAACCGCACTGAAAAAGGGGATCAAGCCCATTCTTGGATGTGAAATGTATGTGGCCAAACGACCCGTTGGCGGAGTGGCTGTAAAAGAGGACCGGTCGGGTGATCATCTTGTACTTTTGGCAAAAAATCTTAAAGGATACAAAAATCTTATTAAACTAGTTTCGCTGGCCTGGATCAAAGGATTTTATTATACTCCCCGAATCGACAAGGAACTGCTGGCACAATACAGGGAGGGCCTTATTGCATCGTCAGCATGCCTGGCAGGCGAAATAGCTGATGAGATACTCAATGGATCGATGGCTACGGCAGAGAAGGTTCTGAAAGAGTACATCGGTTTGTTCGGCGAAGACTTCTATCTGGAGATACAAAGACACGAGACCAATGATCCGGAAGCTGACAGAACAGTTTTTCCGAAACAGCAGAAAGTTATAGAGGGAATCCGGAAACTTGCCGAAAAACATAATGTGAAGATCATTGCGACCAACGACGTGCATTTTATAAACGCGGAGGATGCCGAAGCTCACGACCGGCTGATCTGCCTCAACACCGCCAAGGACATTGACGATCCCGACCGGCTCAGGTATTCCCGGCAGGAATATCTCAAGAGCGAGGAAGAGATGAGAATGATCTTCAGCGATATGCCAGAAGTAATCGACAATGCAGGCGAGCTGGCAGCTAAGATCGGAAAATTCAATCTCGATCACAATCCGATCATGCCCGATTTCGGTTTGCCCGAAGGTTTCACCGACGAGAATGAATATCTCAGGTTTCTTACCTATAGCGGGGCAAAGGAAAGATGGGGAGTACTAACCGACGAGCAGACCGAACGCCTTGAGTTTGAGCTCGACACTATCTCGAAGATGGGGTTTCCCGGATATTTCCTGATTGTTCAGGATTTTCTCAGGGCAGCCCGTGAGATGGGAGTTGCAGTAGGTCCGGGCAGGGGTTCGGCAGCAGGCTCAGCGGTTGCATACTGCCTTAGGATAACCGATATAGATCCGATAAAATACGGCCTTCTGTTCGAAAGATTCCTTAACCTCGACCGCATTTCGATGCCTGATATCGATATCGACTTCGATGAGGACGGAAGAGAAGACGTCCTTAAATATGTAGTGAACAAGTATGGCCACGACAAGGTTGCCCATATAATCACATTCGGCACAATGGCCGCCAAGGGAGCCATAAGGGATGTGGCAAGGGTTCAGAAGCTGCCTCTTCCCGATGCCGACAGGCTCGCAAAGATGGTTCCCGAAAGGCCGGGAATAACTCTCTCGGAAGCTTATTCGGAAGTGCCTGAACTTAACCGCGAGAGAAATTCGCCCAACAAGCTGATCGCCCAGACTCTCAAATTTGCCGAAGTGCTCGAGGGATCGGTAAGGCAGACAGGCATCCATGCCTGCGGCATTATCATAGGCAAGGACTCGCTCGATAATTATGTACCCCTCTGCACGGCCAAGGACGCCGATCTATATGTTACTCAATACGACGGCAACCAGGTCGGCCAGGTGGGGCTTCTGAAGATGGATTTCCTCGGTCTGAAAACACTCTCCATAATAAAGGATTGCGTCGAAAACATCAGAAGATCAAAAGGAATAGAGATTGATATCGACAACCTTCCACTCGACGATCAGCTTACCTTTGAGCTGTTCAGCAACGGGGAGACAACAGGGATCTTCCAGTTTGAATCCACCGGCATGAAACGTTATCTCAGGGAACTCAAGCCGAACAGGTTTGAGGACCTTGTAGCAATGAACGCCCTTTACCGTCCAGGTCCGATGGAGCATATCCCCCTCTTCATCAAAAGAAAGAATGGGCAGGAACCAATAAACTATCCTCTCCCCGTCATGGAAAAGTACCTCCACGATTCCTATGGCATAACAGTTTACCAGGAGCAGGTGATGCTTCTTTCACAGGCAATCGGAGGCTTTTCCAAGGGCGAGGCCGATAACCTCCGGAAGGCAATGGGAAAGAAGAAGAAATCGATCATGGACGAGATGAACCTCAAGTTCAGGGAGGGTTGTTTCAAAAATGGATACGACGAAGCTGTAGTCAACAAGATCTGGTCCGACTGGGAAGCATTTGCCCAGTATGCTTTCAATAAATCACACTCCACCTGTTACGCCCTTGTGGCTTTCCAGACAGGTTATCTAAAGGCTCATTATCCGGCCGAATACATGGCTGCAGTGCTGAGCCGCAACATCAGCGACATCAAGAAGATAACAACATTCATGGACGAAACCCGGAGGATGGGAATGGAAGTTCTCGGGCCCGATGTGAATGAGAGTAATGTGAAATTCACCGTCAATAAGGACGGAAATATAAGGTTTGGCCTTGGAGGTATAAAGGGTGTGGGTGAGAGTGCTGTGATACAGCTTATAACTGAAAGGGAGCAGAACGGACTCTACCGCAGTCTGTACGATCTGGTAGAGAGGGTTAACCTCAATGCCCTCAACAAGAAAAACCTTGAAGCAATGGCGGTGGCCGGAGCATTCGATTGTTTCACTTCCATCTCCAGGTCACAGTATTTCGCCACCGATACAAAGGGATCGAGCTTTATAGAGAACCTGATCAGGTACGGTAATAACGCAAAGACGGCAAAGAACTCCAGTCAGCAGACGCTGTTCGGCGGAGCCGCAGGCTTCGACATACAGAAACCCGAGCCGCCTGCATGTCCCGACTGGCCCAAGCTCGAGAAGCTGAACCGCGAAAAAGAGGTAATCGGAATATACCTTTCCTCACATCCTCTTGATGACTTCAAGCTCGAGATCAACACTTTCACCACGGCGACGCTTGCCGATCTTCAGAACCTCAGCGAATACAACGAACGCGACGTTACGGTGGCCGGGATGGTGGTCGACGCGAAAAGCGGAACCAGCAAGAACGGAAAACCGTACGGGTCGTTCACCCTGCAGGACTATTCCGATTCATTCAGGTTCATCCTGTTCGACAAGGAATACCTGGACCTCAGCAAGTTCTTCACTGTCGGATACTACCTCCTCGTGAAGGGAAGGGTTCAGAAGAAGAAATACCACGAGGAAGAGCTCGAGTTCCATATTAAGACAATTAACCTTCTTTCGAGTGTGAAGGATGAATTGGTCAGATCGGTAACTATCAAGATAAATCCGGAAGACATCACAAAAGAATTGATAAATGAACTCACGACCCTGGTAAATGAAAACAAGGGTTCTACTGAACTGAGGTTCCTTTTCTATGATACGGAAGACAAGGTATCGCTTTCGATGTTCTCGCGCACCATAAGGGTAAGGCTGAACAATGAGCTGTTATCATTTCTGGATGATTATCCGGGACTTGAGTACAAGGTCAATTAGCTGAAATGAAATGGAAAGAGACAGCGGATTCAGATGGCCGGGACGCAGGATTTGACCGGCAGCTTTAATAAAATATCAATATATTTGCAACCTTGGATTTCAACTATTCAAAAACAAAAAAGATATGGCATTAGAAGTAAATGACAGCAACTTCGACGAAGTGGTTTTAAAATCGGAGCTTCCGGTACTGGTCGATTTCTGGGCGGAATGGTGCGGGCCCTGCAGGATGATTGCACCTATAGTGGAAGATCTTTCAAAGGAATATGCAGGCAGGCTGCTGGTAACCAAGTGTGACGTTGACAACAGTCCCGCAGTTGCTTCAAGGTTTGGCATAAGAAACATTCCCACTGTTCTTTTCTTCAAGGAAGGAAAAGTTGCCGACAAGCAGGTAGGGGCTGTGCCAAAGACGAATTTTGTAAACAAGGTAAACGCTCTTCTACAATAGCCCCATCGCGGATGACAGTCTGTGTTTTTGCTGCCTCGAGCAGCCGCATAGACGCCGGATACGTTGAGGCAGCATCGCTTCTGGGCACTCTCTTTGCCCGGTCGGGGATAAATGTCATATACGGAGGCGGTGGCATTGGTCTGATGGGGGTTCTTGCCGATGCGGTAATGCAACATGGCGGCAGTATCACCGGAGTGATACCGGCATTCATGAACGACGAAGGATGGGGGCATCCGAGTGTAAGCGACATGATAGTGACCTCCGACATGGGAGAAAGGAAAAGGAACATGTTTGCCAGAGCTGGAGCCGTTGTGGCTTTGCCCGGAGGTATCGGGACCCTCGAAGAGCTTACCGAAGCCATTACCCTGAAACAGCTGGGACTCTTTCACGGTCCGGTAGTTATGCTTAATACCCTCGGATTCTATAATCCACTGATCGGAATGCTGGATCAGATGATCCGGGGCAATTTCATGAGAAGCGAGCATAAAAACATGTGGACAGTTGCTGAAACTCCCGAAGAAGTGATCACAGCCCTCAGCAATGACAGGGGCTGGATAGATGATCCGAGGAAGATTGCAAGGATCTGACCCGGTTCTTATTCCCACTTCAGGGTGTAGGGGGCATTGATCAGGGGCTGGAGGTGCGTGACCTTTCTAATCATCTCGTACGAAAATTTCAAGCTTGCTTTTGCTGAATTCCTGCTCCCGTATCAACCTCCCTTCAAAGCCCGGAGCCTTAACACCATTTCCCAGAACCTCATATCCATGGAATATTCTTGCCTCATTCCAGAGACCGAGGCTAATGAAATGATTAAGGACTGCCGCACCTCCTTCTATGAATAATGACTGGATCCCCCATTTATAAAGATAATCGAGCACCTGGATGGCCGATGGTTCATTTTTATTGAGCTTAACAACCACCGATCCTGCTATTTTCACTTTCTCGGGAAAGAAAGTGAATACAACCTGAGGACCAATCAATTCATTCATGGCCAGATCTGATGGCAGGTCTCCTGATCCTGAAAGAATAAGCCGTATGGGATTGGTTCCCGTCCATTCTCTCACATTCAGCTTCGGATTGTCGGACCTTACTGTTTCACCGCCCACCAGGATAGCCTGCTCTGTGGCTCTCCATTTATGAACCAGGATCCGTTCGGAACTGCCTGTAATCCATAAGGGGCCGTCCGTCATCCTCTTCTCCCTGTCGCGGCCGATGAATCCGTCAGCGCTCTGCGCCCATTTCAGAACGATGTAGGGCAGCTTCTTCTCGTTCACTGCAAAAAACCTCCTGTTGATGAACCGGCATTCATCATTGGCAATGCCTGTGATCACCCTGCAGCCGGCCTCCCTGAGCCGTGCGAATCCTTTCCCCGAAACTTTGGCGCTTGTGTCGGTGGCGCCTGCAACGACCACCGGGATCCCTTCATCAATAATCCGGTCGGCGCAGGGAGGCGTCTTCCCGTAATGCGAGCAGGGCTCAAGATTGACATAAAGAGTGGAAGAGGAGAGCAGGCTGCGGTCATGCACGGATTCAATGGCAACCACTTCAGCATGACGGCTGCCGGCTTTCATGTGATAACCTTCCCCGATTATCTTCCCTTCATGCACGATAACCGATCCCACCAGCGGATTCGGGTAGGTAAGTCCTTCGGCCTTTGACGCAAGTTCAAGGCATCGCCTCATGAATTTAAGATGATCTTCTCCTGCCATTAAACCTAAAGTGCTAATTTTGGGTTATGGCTGTTAAATTACAAACAATAAAAGATATCAGAAACTATATTGCCGGAGAACTTTTAGGCTTATATTCCCGGCGTGAGTCGCTGGCAATTGCCGGACTGGTAACAGAAAAAATCTTCAGGACCGGCAGAATGGCCTTGATGCTCAGGGAAAACGAGCCTCTTTCAGGCAGTTCTTATCAGAAGAGGGTAATGAGTTACTGCAGGAGGCTCACCACAGGAGAGCCGGTCCAGTACGTTCTTGGTGAAACCGTTTTCTACAACTGCAGGATAAGGGTGAACAGGAATGTCCTGATCCCCAGACCCGAGACAGAGGAGCTGGCAGATATTGTCATTAAGGAGAACAGGGGCACCGAAGCCGGGATAATTGACTTCGGGACCGGGTCTGGCTGCCTTGCTGTCGCACTTGCTGTCAGCCTCCCCGGTGCAAAAGTTACAGCTGTTGACATTTCCAAAAACGCTATTAAAGTTGCTGCCCGGAACGCCTCTTTAAACAACGCTGAAGTTGAATTCATGCATGCCGACATTCTTTCATACGTTATGCTCGGACTGCCGGTGGCAGGGATATTTATCAGCAATCCTCCCTATGTAAGGGAGTCGGAGAAAAAGCTGATGAGGAGCAATGTGCTCGATTTCGAACCGGGAAAGGCTCTGTTTGTTCCTGACAATGATCCTCTCAGGTTCTACCGCGCAATTCTGAACATCTCCGTGGAAAAGCTCAATCCCGGGGGATTGATTTATTTTGAGATCAATGAGGCAATGGGTGACACCATGCATGATCTCCTTGAAAAGTTCGGATTTTCTGAAATCAGGATAATAAAAGACATCAATGGAAAAGACCGCTTCGCAGCAGGAAGAAAAACAACCTGAAAGAAATCGCAACAGCGAAGCCCTTAACAGGGCAATGGCGCTGTGCTCAAAAACCGAGTACTGCATCTCGGATATCAGGCAGAAGCTCGAATCGTGGGGGCTGGAGTCAGACAAGGCAGAGGATGTGATAGCTATCCTGATAAAGGAGAACTTCATCAACGAGGAAAGATATGCCGGGGCGTTTGTCAGGGACAAGTATCGTTACAACAAGTGGGGAAGGGTTAAGTTAATTTCTCATCTGAGAGCAAAAGGGATACCTTCCGGGATCATCGATTCAGCGATGTCGTTCCTTGATGATGGTGAGTACAGGCAGATGATTAAGGATATGCTCCTCTCCCACCGCAAGTCGATAAAGGCAAAGAATCAGTACGACCTTAAGGGAAAACTGCTTCGCTACGGACTTTCAAAAGGATTCGAAAGCAGTTTGCTGTATGATATCCTGAACGATATGGAATAGTCCGAAACCGGGATCAGGTAATACCAATCCTTTGCCCCTGAGTCCGGTCACAGGAATCTGAATATCCATTTAATAAACGGCATGAACGCGATCAGAAAGAGTGTCAGAGAGGCTATGGTATCGTAGACTATAAGCTGTCTGACAGTTTCAGGCTGTTTCAGGTAAAACACCGAAAATACTATTCTCATGATCATTTGGCCAGCAAAGAAGATGAAAACCCTCATTCCGTTGCTGTTCCATTTGTAAGCTTCGCTGATTTTTCCTTTCAGTATAAGGGAAAAGCTGTGCGATAATCCACATGAGGCGCATGGTTCGCCGGTGAGCCGCTCATGGATGCAAACAACCGGATAATTGTTTTTTTCGGGAGAGAAGATACCAGAATATACAAACACGAACAGCAACACTCCTGCAAGCGTCAAATTGACAGACAGGTACGGTTCAGAGATCAGCCTGTGCTTCAGTAAAGAAAAAGCATTATTCGTTTTTGTCGACTGTGTCATTGGTCACGGTTTTGCCTTCTTCAAGCTCTTCAAGCTGGCGTCTGCGATCCTCCCTGCCTTCTCCCACTTTTATTTCCACCGTTTCTTCACCATTTTCAATCCTGATATCGACATTTGCATCCTCCAGTCCATCAAGAACATCTTTCTGAACATCCTTTATGACGTTCTCTATCTCGCCGCCCCACTCCTTGTCAAATTTATCACCGATCTTACCTGCAACCATTATCTGCGACAATGAAATGAGAGTTGCCACAATCCCGATTATAAGACCTGCCAGAAGTACACCGCGGGGTGAATCATTTCTTGCAGCCTGACTCAGGCCTACTGAAGCAAGTACTATAGCTATAATACCGGGAATAACCGCTATAAGACCCACGCACGGAATAACCGCTATGACAAAGGTCACGATTGCAGTTATAAGCGCTGCTATTCCAAGAGTCTGCCCGGCTGGTTTTGGAGTCTGACCCGGTATCTGCTCCGGGGATTGTCCGGTGTTGTTGGTGAAATCTTCCATGACGTTCTGTTATTTTCGTTAGTTTTCATTCCTTGTAAGAATACTCTGCATATCCTGTTCTAAAGACGTGACAGGAGTTTCAATGATGCGTCCGGCTTCAACTTTATTCCTGAGAAAAATAAAAGTCGGCACCCGTTCAATATTAAGCGTGTCATAGCCCCCGACGGGAGCAAGCTTTGTAATATCGACCCCCACGAAAACAATCCTTTCAACCGGAAATCCCGCTTCCTCAACAATCTTCATAAACCTGGGGACCTCCCTCCTGCTGTCGGGGCACCAGGTTCCCAGAACAATAAGTATCGAAAGATCATCTCCGATTGTATTTCGGAGCTGACAGATAACCGTCGCATCGGGATTATAGTCTGCCCTGCCCCTGACATACCATTCCGAGTGGGGAGAATTTAAGAACATGCCCGGACTGATATAGCCGAGAAGCCAGGTTGAAGGATCGGCATAATTCACCTTCTGGTAAGCGCTTTGTGCTTCAACTGCAGGCAAGGCAGTCGCACCTGTGTTACGGGAGGTTCTGCAGGAAGAAGAAAAAAGCGTAACCAGAAATAAGATTACTAAGGTAAGCCTCATTGGGAATGGTATTAATTTTATTCCGTTGAATGAAGAAGTATCTCAAGTATCTGTTTTGCTGCACGGGCCACTGAAGTTCCGGGACCGAAAACAGCTGCCACTCCGGCATCGTAAAGGAACTTGTAATCCTGAGGTGGAATCACCCCACCGGCGATCACAAGGATATCTTCCCTTCCCATTTTTTTCAGTTCATCAAGAACCTGTGGAATGAGTGTCTTATGCCCGGCTGCAAGGCTCGATATTCCAAGGACATGGACATCATTTTCAACTGCCTGTCGCGCTGCTTCTGCAGGAGTCTGGAAAAGAGGTCCGATATCCACGTCAAATCCGATGTCGGCGTAGCCTGTTGAAACCACTTTGGCTCCCCTGTCGTGGCCGTCCTGGCCTATTTTGGCGATCATTATCCTGGGTTGACGGCCCTCCTTTGCAGCAAATCCGGCAGCCATCGCCCTGGCTTCATCGAACTCGCTATCTGATTTATACTCCGAGGAATAGGCTCCTGAAATTGTACGTATCACTGCTTTATATCTTCCGGCTATTTTTTCACATGCATAACAAATTTCTCCAAGGCTTGCCCTTTTTGCAGCGGCGTCGACTGACAGTTCAAGCAGGTTTCCCTCACCGGTTTCCGCACTTCTGGTGATGGCATCGAGTGCCGCCCTGCATTCTTCCTCGTTTCTTTCGGCGCGGAGTTTCTTCAGCCTTAATATCTGGGCATCCCTGACAGCGCTGTTGTCGACCTCGAGTATCTCGAGCGGTTCCTCCTTTTCAAGCCTGTACTTGTTTGTTCCGACAATTGTCTGCAGACCGGAGTCGATCCTTGCCTGGGCTCTTGCAGCCGCTTCTTCTATCCTCATCTTGGGAATGCCCGATTCAATTGCTTTAGCCATTCCTCCGAGGCTCTCTATTTCTTCAATATGTTCCCATGCCCTATGGGCAATCTCGTGGGTGAGGGATTCGACATAATATGACCCGGCCCAGGGATCGACTGCCCTGCATATATTCGTCTCCTCCTGCAGGTATTTCTGGGTATTCCTTGCAATACGCGCCGAAAAATCGGTCGGAAGGGCAAGAGCCTCATCGAGGGCATTTGTGTGAAGGCTCTGGGTATGTCCGAGGGCAGCGGCGAGCGCCTCAATGGTGGTCCGGCCTATGTTATTGAAAGGATCCTGTTCTGTAAGGCTCCATCCGGATGTCTGGCAGTGGGTTCTTAGTGCCAGGGATTTCGGATTTTTAGGATTGAACCCGCTGACTATTTTAGCCCAGAGCATTCTTGCAGCCCTCATCTTTGCTATTTCCATGAAATGATTCATGCCTATGGCCCAGAAGAAGGAGATCCTTGGTGCAAAAGTGTCAATATCGAGCCCGGTATTGATGCCGGTCCTCAGGTATTCGAGACCGTCGGCCAGGGTATAGGCTAGTTCGATGTCGCTTGTGGCTCCGGCCTCCTGCATGTGGTACCCGCTGACGCTGATCGAATTGAACTTCGGCATCCTCCGGGAGGTGAATTTAAAAATATCGGCTATTATGCGCATCGAGAACCCCGGAGGATATATATAAGTGTTCCTCACCATGAACTCTTTGAGGATGTCATTCTGGATAGTTCCGGAAAGCTCTTCGTATAAGGCTCCCTGCTCCAGGGCGGCAACGATGTAAAAAGCCAGAACCGGAAGAACGGCACCGTTCATGGTCATCGAGACCGACATTTTATTAAGGGGAATCTGGTCGAAGAGGATCTTCATGTCGAGGATTGAGTCGACTGCTACTCCTGCTTTTCCTACATCACCGGCTACCCGTTCATGATCCGAATCATACCCGCGGTGAGTTGGAAGGTCGAAGGCGATTGATAGGCCGGTCTGACCTCCCGCCAGATTGCGTCTGTAGAAAGCATTTGATTCCTCGGCGGTTGAGAAGCCTGCATACTGCCTGATGGTCCATGGCTGCATGGCATACATCCCGGAATATGGGCCTCTGAGAAATGGAGGAATACCTGCAGCATAA
>JAFGXK010000142.1 GCA_016936695.1 Bacteroidales bacterium
AAATTTTCGCGGTTGACGATAATTTCTTTCCGTTTCACGACATTGAAGGAGTTACTGTTTCCCGCGGCGAAGTTGCGATAAACAGAAAACTCGCAGATTATCTGGATGTAAAACAGGGTGATGAGTTGATTATCAGGTTCAATTCAATCACAGACATACCGGCCGATGCACCGTTTTCTCCCGGTAAGGTGTCGAATCCATCAATTGTCCTGAAGGTTGGGAATATACTGGAACCTGCTGATGCAGGAAATTTCTCCCTGGGAATAAGTCAGCTTATTCCGTTGAACATATTCATAAACCGTTCAGAACTTGTAAATGCAGAAGGCGAGATTCCTGACATCAACAGGCTCCTGTTCGACAGCCATAGCGAATTAACATCCGATTTAATATTTACCGCATTCAGAAAAATAATAAGACCTGAAGATACCGGATTATCCCTCAGACCTGTTCCAGCAACTGGTGGATACGAGCTAGTCACCGACCGGATATTCATCGATCAGTTTCAGGTTGATGAGATAAAAAGCAAGGTCAGTTCATCTTTTCCTGCCATTACCTATTTGGCCAACAGTATAAGCAAGGGTGAGAAATCTACTCCATATTCATTCATTTCTGCTCTCGATCCTGCTTTGTATGAGGGTATACCTGCCGGCAACACCATAGTTATTAATGAATGGCTTGCGGAAGATATTGGAGCTAAAACAGGAGATACAATCCATGTAACCTGGTTTTCGCCCGATCCGATGAACCGGCTTACCGAAGAAAGCCTGGATTTCGTTGTCAGAAATATTGTTCCTATAAATGATATCTGGTCCGATTCCCTTCTGATGCCTGAGTTTCCCGGTATAGCAGGAAGCGAATCGTGCACCGACTGGGATGCCGGCGTAGAGATTGATATGGGTCTTATCAGGAACAAGGATGAGGACTACTGGAACAGTTATGGGGGCACACCCAAAGCCTTTATTAGCTATGAAAAAGGCAGGGACCTTTGGGCAGGAAACTTTGGACCGGCTACATCAATACGGTTCAGGACAGAAGTCTCTGAAAAAGAAATAAGGGAGAAGCTTACAGGATCGCTCGATCCTGCACTGTCAGGATTTACTGTATCTGATCTGAGGAAAGACTCTGCAATGGCTGCCAGTAAAAGCGTTGATTTCAGCACTCTTTTCCTCGGACTTGGATTCTTTATTATCTTATCGGCCCTCATCCTTCTCATTCTGGTGGTATCAACACACTATGAATCAAAGAAAGACGAGGTTTCGACACTCTTTTCCCTGGGTTTTACAAACAGGAGGATAGAAAAACAACTGTTTCTTGAGACGAGCCTTACAGCTTTGGCTGGAGCATTGACAGGCGCCCTGGCGGGAGGATTATTCAATATGATAATTATCAAAGCCCTGAATTCAGTATGGCAGGGTGCCGTTCAGACAAATACACTGATTTCAAGCTTTGATGGATGGTCGTTTTTAATCGGTTTTGCTTCCACAATGGCCGTCATTCTTATTATCCTCAAAATCAGGTCCTCCAGATTTCTCAAGCACCTCAGGGAGGCTGAAACCGGGAAAACAGTAAAACCTTCATCGAGACTTAACTTAATTGCGCTTTTAGTTTCGGCTGCTGTGACTGTAGTGGCAATAGTCCTGTCATTCATTCTGACTGATCATGCGACATTGCTTTCGTATATCGGAGGAGTTCTCATTTTCGCTTCCTTAATACTGCTCCTTCGGCAGTATTATTTAAGACCCGGACTTACCGGAGATAACATTCTCACGAACAGCGGGCAGGTTTCGGATGCTTATTATTCGTTTCATCCTTCACAGGCTATAGTTCCTGTCCTTTTTCTGGCAGCAGGACTTTTTGCAGTGATCATCACGGGAGCCAACAAAATGAGCATTAGCGACAATACGCTTAGGCCTTCAGGCGGCACGGGAGGATATCTGCTCTGGGGTGAGTCGTCGGTTCCGCTTAAAGGTACCCTGACAAGTGATGCCGGACGGAAGGAATTTGGTCTCGACGATCCTGAAATGGATGGACTGTCGATATTACAGGGACGAAAAACAGCGGGCAATGATGCCAGCTGTCTGAATCTGAATCATATTGCCTCTCCTCCACTGCTCGGGATCGATCACTCTGAATTTATCAGAAAAGGGTCTTTTTCATTTGCCGTGACCATGAAGGGTATAAGCGAATCAAATCCGTGGGAAACTCTGAGTAAACCTCCCGTCGACGGGACAATTTATGGTATAGCCGACCAGACCGTAATGCAATACGGTCTGATGGTGAAGGCAGGCGATACCTTGAAAATCAGAACCGAGAGCGGACAGGTGCTGAACGTTGTTCTGTCGGCTGGATTAAAATCTTCAGTATTTCAGGGATTTGTGCTGATCGGAATTGAAAACTTCAACAGGTATTTTCCTTCTGTAGCTGGAAGCCAGATTTTTCTGGCAGATGGACACCGGGAGATGACGGATGATTATATAAACACTCTTGGCGACCGGCTCGCAGAGTACGGTGTCCATTTCGAACCTGCAGCCGACCGTCTGGCTTCGTTTTTTGTGGTGACCAATACTTATCTGTCGGTGTTTACAATACTTGGAGGAATAGGAATGATACTCGGAGTCGCCGGGATAGGCCTGATCCTGATAAGAAATTTCAATAACCGCAGGAGGGATTTCGGACTAATGCTGGCAGAAGGTTTTTCCCTTAGGAGCATAAGAAGGATGATATTCAGCGAACACATAGTAATTCTTATTGCAGGAATTGTGACCGGTCTTGTTTCAGCTCTTGTTGCAACCAGACCCTCGCTTGTAAATGATGCTGGTCTGCCATGGAAAACAATACTGATCATGATCATTCTGATTCTCGCAACAGGCATTACCGCGCTTCTCTTTTCAGTAAGGTCTGTTAAAACGGATGCCCTCATCAGCAGGATCAGGAGGGAATAAAATCCTGTTTTTTGCCCACAGCGATAATATGGGGCCGGGTTCTGAAACAGATCACTCAGTTTGTAATAAATAAAACAATTAGCATTGTTCTTGCTAAAAGGCTGTAAAACCCGGAGTTCTCCTCTTTTAAAGCTTTATGCTGTATTTGACTGAAATGATATTCATATCAGTCCAGTCCGGAAAGAAGTCTCGCTGGAACATATATTCAAGCTCTATTGAATGCTTCTTTGAAATATTGTATTCAAAACCTCCCGTATACCTTTGTTTGTCGACGGTTCTGTCCACATTGTCGTCGAATATTGGCAGGAAGAGTTCAACAGTCACAAACGGGTTCAGTGGGAATTTGGGAATATCGTAAGCAGTCTTGATCCTGAACCGTATATGTTCCTTTGATTCCTTGTCATTTTCGTCCTCAAAGTAGGTTTTATAACGTTGCTGGAACCTTAATCTCCCGGAAACATCAAAGTCGCCCAATGCTGTTTTTGCCCTGAAATCAGCAAACCATTTGTGACGGGGATGATATAGTTCATCATCTTCCCTCATTTGAGTGTACCTGTATGAAATTCCAGCCGAAAAATGCTTGTTGAATTTGTATCCCAGTCCAAAGTCTGCAAAGCCTTCTTCAATTTCTTTTGTATCATGATAAGTCCTGAGATTAACATCCACCTCCAGATCGAGATCCTTCAGTATCTCCTTTTCGGTAGCAATGGAGTACCACATACCAAAATCCTTCTTCTGTGCAAGAGTGAAAGCCGCCATGTTGATGAGCACAAGCATCACAAGTAGTTTCTTTTTCATAGGAATGTTTCAGCAATGCATCTCAGGCCAGGTATTCGGTTAATCCAAGATTCAGTTCCGGTTCTTTTTCGTTAAGTGACTGATATATGACCAAAGCGGCTCCCAGAGCTGTGGAATTGCTGATCATGGATGTATAAACCTTTCTGGACGAAAATGCTTTGGCAAGCAGTTTCAGGAAAATCCTGTTTTTTGCAAAACCGCCTGTTATATAGAAATTTCCTATATCATCCTTTTCGGGAAGAATCAGTTTAATAGTCTCCTGTGCAAGATCTGCAAGTTCGCTCATAAGCTGGTGGTAGGCTTCATCAAATGACTTGAAATCGAACAAGTCGATTTTCTCCCTGAATGCCCTCGATCCAGGACCGCTCTGGAAAAACGCCCTTCTGTCACCATGATACCTGTTTCCAAGCATTCGCAGCAGATCAATATCATATTTGACGTTCTTATAGAAATTCTCGGTTGTCCGGAAGTGTTCATTGAGCATCCTGACACCTATATCGTGCATATTTCCGAGGAAGAGCCTCGACGACTTAACCGGTTGCCGGGTGATACTCATATAGCAAAGGCAGTCATTATCGAGCTGTTCTACTGTCAGTTTCTCGTTGTTGAAGGGATTCATGCTGATGCACCATGTTCCTGTAGAAATAAGCAGGAATTTTCCCCTGTTGCCTGAAAAATATGGTGCCAGCGATGAAGAACTGTCATGAATGCCGATGCCCACATTAACCTTTTTCCCGTCAATAACAACCTCGGTGTAGGTTCCGACTGGAACAGGTTCCGGAAGATTAATATCATTATCAGCAATCCATGGGTGGTACTTCATGTTGTCAAAATCCCATAAACCAGTATGACAGCCTATTGATGTATGTTCCGAGCATATTTTTCCGGTCACCAGATATGACAGATACTGGGGTAAGTGAAGTGCGTACCTTACTTTGGCAAAAACTTCCGGTTTGGCGGTTTTAAGCCAGAGAATCTGAATTCCAGAATTGAGCATTCCAAGGGCAGGCGAGGCAGTTCTCCTGCAGAATTCATCCTGTCCTCCGTATCTCCTGTACAGTCGTTCGGGGATCTTCTCGTCAATCGGTTTGAGGTAGTTATATACCGGACCAATCCTCTTGCCTCTTTCATCGAGATAGACTATTGTAGCGCCATAGGTTGCAAAATTAAGGGCCGTAAGGTCATATTTGTCGGAATGGACAAGCTTTTGTATCGACTCCTCTATCCATTTCTCAACAAGTTCAATATCGTCGCACTCAAATCCGTCATCATCGAGCCTTTCAGCAACCCTTATCTCCTGCTCCAGAACGAGCTTGAGGTTATAATCAAACAGAAGCAGTTTTTTATTGGTTTTGCCTACATCAAAAATCGCTATTACTTTCTCCTTCATATTTGCTGTTTCCTGATATTCTCAAACCGGTTCTCCGAAATGTCTTATCTTTTATTCAGTACCCCGGTTTCGTATTTTACAATCTCTTCAATGTAATCCTGGCCTACTGGGACATTCTCCTTCATGCAGTAGTAATCCCATACAGCTCCGAATGGTTTTGTTTTCATCAGTTCCAGAAATGACAGCCTTTCGAATGTCCTTCCGTTTTCCTCGAATTTAAGCAGTGTCTGGTAAGGCTCAAGCATGGCAAACATAAAGGCCATCTGTGCCGAGCGGGTTCCGATCACATATGCTCCTATCCTGTTAAGGCTTGCATCAAAGAAATCAAGGCCAATGTTAACCCTGCTGAGGAATTTGCCTCTAATTATTTCCTGAGCAATAAGCAGGATGTCGTCATTAAAGGTAACCACATGATCGCTGTCCCACCTTACACCCCTTGTCAGGTGAAGAAGTATCTCGTCAATGTAAAGAAGAATTGAAGATATTTTGTCGCCGACCTGCTCTGTCGGATGAAAATGTCCGTTGTCGAGAGTAATTAGAGTGTTGTTCTTGACTGCATAACCCATATAGAAGTCATGAGATCCGACAACCATCGCTTCCGAACCAATACCGAACAGTTTGCTTTCAACAGAATCCTTGAGATATTTCTTCGGATATTTAACCGAGAAAATTTCATCCAGTGATTTTTTAAGGAGTTTACGAATACCGGCGCGGTCGACAGGTGTATCCTTCGAGCCATCGGGAATCCACAGATTGTGCACTGAGGGTGTGCCCAGTTGTTTCCCCATTTCAGCGGCTATTGAGCGGCATCTTTTGTTGTGCTCAATCCAGAACTTTCTGATCTTCGGATTCTTGCTCGAAAGGGTATATCCATCATCTGAAAGAGGATGCGAGAAGCAGGTGCAATTGAAATCGAGTCCGATCTTTCTTTTCTTTGCCCAGTCGATCCAACCCTGGAAGTGTTTTACCTCTATCTGGTCGCGATCGACAAGTTTTCCTCCGAATTCGCCGTAAATGGCATGAAGGCTCAGTCTTTGCCTGCCCGGCAGAAGCGACATTACCTTATCGAGGTCATCGCGCATCTGGGTTATGGTTTTTGCTTTTCCCGGGTAGTTGCCAGTGGCCTGGATACCTCCGCCTCCCAGTTCTGCACCTTCCTTTTCAAAACCTCCGACATCATCGGTCTGCCAGCAGTGAAGGCTTATTACAACATCGTTCATCTGCTCAATTACCTTGTCAGTATCAATTCCCAGATCAGCATATTGCGCTTTAGCAAGCTGATATGACTTCTTTATGATTTCCTTATCCATGATTTATAGTTGTTTTCATTATAAACTGAACTTTGACAGAATTATTCCATGAAGAACACCTGTTCGAGTGGTATGCTGACAGGTGAATTGTCGGGATTTGTCTCCATGATATCGGCCATATACTTCCACCATTTTTTGACTATCTCCTCTGTACCCAGATCCTGCGAGGAACTTTCACCTGATTGTTCCTGGTATGCAAAGAGTATGTTAGTCTCCTCATCATAAAAGATTGAATAATTGCCAACTCCCTGGCTTTTAAGCAACCTGACAAGCTCCGGCCAGATTTCGCTGTGCCGCTTTCTGTACTCTTCCCTGAAACCGGGATAAAGCTTCATTTTGAATGCAAACCTCTTCATTGTTTTCATTTAACTTAATTTGACAACAAATGTTGACAATATCAATACGATAATCCCAATAACAAGAATCACGATTGTTCTGGTATTTACTCCCTTCCATTCTTTCAGAATTATCCCCCAGATATTGCTGATCGCGATATTCAATGCCATAAGGATGCTCCATCCGAACACGGCCATGCCTGCCGGCAGTTTGCTTGATCCCATGCCAAAGAAGTGGAATTGAAGGAACCAGAGGAAGCCCGCCAGGAAGGTGAAGAAAAGATTGTTCAGCAGAACGCTTCCTGATGATGTATAATAGTCAGTGTATGTTTTGTTTCTGATATTAAGGTATCCGCAGTAAACCAGATTCGTGATAAAACCGCCGAAAAGAATGAAAATAAGTGTCGGATTCTTTTGAAACAGCGGATTTGTACCATGAGCAAGAGCAACATCCTCAATTGGTTTTCCGGCTTCAAAGCCAAAATTGAAACATGCGCTCATTATACCGGCAAAAATTGCAATCAAAATTCCTTTCTTGAGTGCGAACTCCTTAACTGCCGCACGCTTCTGCTCTTCTGTCATTTCCCTGCTTTTGAGGGCTCCCGCGTATCCGATGATTGCTATACCTGCAACTGTGACAGCCACACCAACCATGGTTAGTATTCCTGCCCTCGATCCGAAAAGGTCCTGGCCTGCAACTACTGCCGGAATGATGGTTCCGAATGCCGCACACAACCCGAGAGCAACGCTCTGACCGAGAGCGACCCCCAGATAACGCAAGCTAAGTCCGAATGTAAGCCCTCCAAAACCCCATAATACACCGAAAACCATCGACATCAGCTTAGCTGACGATGGAGATTCGTTGATAATAGGTATTAATTCACCGTTTGGAACAAAGATTAAAGCAAATAACCAGGGGGTTATCAGCCATGCAGCTACACCCTGGACAATCCAGTAGGATTCCCATGACCATTCCTTTACTTTCTTCAGGGGAACATAAAAGCTGGCGGCTCCGATACTGCCAAGTGCTATTAATAGTATTCCGGCAACAGGGTTCATGGATTTTTAAAGTTGGTTAAGGGCTGAAAGTTTAAAGAGTATAAAAATAATGAATTTACCTTTCTCATTTCAGATAAAAATAGATAAATTTCAAATCTTGAATCTCAAAACCTAAATACACTAAATATGAAATCATTAAGAATCTTTCTGCTGTTGTTATTCATTCCCTCCATTGCCTTTTCGCAGGACCTTTCGGTATATGACCTTACCTCCGAACATAAGAATAATCCTGTCGGGCTGGATGTTCCTAACCCACGCCTTTCATGGAAACTAAGGGCAGACGGCTACAATGTAATTCAATCGGCCTACTCAGTCAGGGTGGCTACCAGCCCCCGGTTTTCATCTTCTTCGATTGTCTGGCAATCCGGAAAAATGACATCTGACGAATCAGTTCTGATAAGATATGCGGGCAAGGATCTTAAACCGGGTCAGAGATATTACTGGCAGGTCAGGGTTTGGGATAACAGGGGAAAAGTCTCAAAGTGGAGCGAAACAGCGTTCTGGGAAACGGGACTACTTTCGCAGGAAAACTGGAAGGCTGAATGGA
>JAFGXK010000143.1 GCA_016936695.1 Bacteroidales bacterium
TCAGGATGTGCCTCAGGAAAGGGTAGCCGGTTGCCTCCCTGATAATATCAACCGCTGCAGTGAAGCGTTCGATCTGCAGGAGAGTGAATTCATCATAGGAAGGGTCCTCACTGGCTGCAAGATGAGAGAAAACCGATATCACTTTCAGGCTGCTCATTCCCCTGATCCTTGAAGCCAGTTCACCGAGTTCATCAGACATGAATCCCAGCCGGTGCATACCCGTATCGATTTTAAGATGAACAGGATAATCCTGCAAACCGTTGCGGGCTGCAGCTTCAGCAAACCTGACAAGGGAAGAAAAACTGTATATTTCAGGCTCAAGGTTGTGTTCAAGCATTAACTCCGCTGATGAGACATCCGGATTCATAACAATCACCGGAAGTCTGACACCGGCGTTGCGGAGTTCAACACCCTCATCAGCATAAGCAACGCCAAGACAGCTTACGCGATGAAATTCGAGAAGCGAGGCAATCTCGGCGCCTCCCGAACCGTAACCAAAAGCCTTGACCATGGCCATAATCCGGGTTTCGGGATGAAGAAACCTGCGGAACTCGTTTATATTGTGCGAAATGGCATCGAGATTGATTTCGAGCACCGTGATGTGGATCTGCTGCTCCAGAAGCCTGGCAATCTTTTCAAATTCAAACCTTCGAGCACCCTTTAGAAGAATAACTTCGTTTCTGAATTCCTTCGGATTAAAGCTTTCGATAAAATTCGCAGTCGAGTAATAAAACCTTGCATCATCATCAAAAGAAGAGCTGTTCCTCATAAGAGCATCCCCTATTCCGATGAACGTGTCGATGCCTGTCTTCCTGACAAGTTCTGCAACCCCGGCATAAAGCTCCTTCTCTTCGCGGCCACTCTGTATAAAATCGGAAAGGATCAGTGTTGCCTTGGCATTATTTTGCGATCTCAGAAAGTCGAGGGCCATTTTCAGCGATCCCGGGTCGGAATTATAATAGTCCTCGATAAGATGACAATTATTGATCCCGCTCTTCATTTCCATCCTCATTGCCACCGACATCAGTCCGGCCAGGCCTGTTTTAATATGGGCAGGATCCATCCCCGTAACAAGACACACGCATGCAGCAGTAATTGCATTTTCGACCGATGCCGGGTCGATGAACGGGATCACGTAATCATCAGTCCTCCCGTCGTATTTCATTTCCAGACCTGTATAGCCGCTTTTGTTCTTTTTCTTCCTGACGAAGATCCTTGCTTCAGTGTCTTCAAGCGACCAGTCGACAAGGTTAATTGAATTAAGATAGCTGTCGCCCAAGATCATCCTGCGAACCAGGGAGTGATCCCTGCAAAAAACCAGGGTTGAAGCTCCGGCAAACAGCTTAAGTTTTTCGGCAGCCTTTGCCTCATAACCTGCAAAATTCTCGTTGTGGGCATCCCCTATATTGGTGATTACTCCAATGTCGGGCCTGATAACCTTCTGCAGCTTCTCCATCTCGCCGGGGAAAGAGATGCCTGCCTCGAATACCCCGTATCTGAATTTCTCATTGAGCTTCCAGACAGAAAGTGGTACTCCGATCTGAGAATTGTAGCTCTTTGGACTCCTGATGACCGGAGCCTTCCTCCCGAGCAGATCGCCCAGCCACTCCTTGACGATTGTTTTCCCGGCACTTCCAGTAACTGCAATCACGGGTGAACTAAAGCCTGATCGCCTGGATGCCGCAAGCATCTGAAGAGCCTCAACCGTATTCCCGCAAACAATGAATGCTGCATCGGGGTAGAAATCAGTGTTCACTGGAAGTTTTTCAACGAGAAAAACCTTAACCCCACGCCCGTAAAGTTCATCAACAAAATCATGCCCGTCGTGATTGGCTCCCCTGATTGCAATAAAAGCCGTATTTTCAGTGTAACTCACCTGCCTGCTGTCGATCAAAAGTTCGGCAACGATCAGCTCACCGGATCCGACAAGACTTCCTCCGGTAATATGAGCAATATCGAATGCTTTATAATCCATTCTAAGTTTTACTTGTTGCCTTGATGTAGCACTCCCTGCAAAGAGGCTCATATTTGTCCTTTTCGCCCAGGACTACCACCTGTGACTCTTCCGACTTACGATGTGAAAACTGGGCCAGGCTTCCGCAACGCATGCAGATTGCATGAACCTTGGTAATATATTCTGCTATTGCCAGAAGGGCCGGCATCGGACCAAAGGGATTACCCATGAAATCCATGTCGAGACCTGCAACAACAACCCTCAAGCCACGGTCGGCCAGCTTGTTACAAACGTCAATAACAGAATTGTCAAAAAACTGGGCCTCATCGATTCCTACCACATCAACATTATCTGCCAACAACAGTATCGAGGCTGCATTTTCGACGGGTGTGGAGACAATTGACTTGTCATCGTGCGAGACAATCATCGTTCCGGAGTAACGATTATCGACCGTGGGTTTGAAAATCTCAACCTTCAGGCCTGCAAACCTGGCCCGGCGAAGTCTCCTTATCAATTCTTCCGTCTTGCCGGAAAACATTGAGCCAGTGATCACTTCAATTGTTCCGCGCCGCCCCGTCACCCTGCCTGAATTCTCAAGAAAGTCCATATCCTGTCAATGCCTAAGCTGAATAACTTAAATGTAACTCAATTAATCGAAGACTTGAGTAATAATATTTATTTTTGCAAAATAAGGAAAATGCTTCTTTAATATTATACCGGAAGTCATGGATTTGAATTCAACCATCGATATTATCATCAAGGACCTCAATGAAGCCAGGGAAATCATTGATGATCTTAAAAGTTATCCCGGCGTTCCCGAGTTTCAGGTAGAGCTCGCAAAATCGAAATGCAAAAGCGCTTCGGATGTGATAGCTCTGATCAAGAGAATAAACCTGGCAGCACCTCCTGCCGCTGAGCCAAACGAACATCACTTCGAAACCGTGACTGAAAAAAAAGCTGAACCGGCCGTTGAAACCATAACCGGGAAAGCTGAACCGCATGTCGAACCCCTGATTGAAAAGTCTGAACCGCATGTTGAACCCGTAATTGAAAAAGCTGAACCGCAGCCTGAAAAGGAGACCGCCAGACCGGCAGATAAAAAACCCGCAGTTTTTTCAATAATAGCAGACCAGTTCACCGGCAGGCCGGAAAGTTTCAATGAGAAGCTCGGAACCAGGAAACCCGGTGAAGATGTACTTGAAATACTCAGGTCCAAACCTCTCCTAAGCCTCGACGAGGCAATCGGAATAAATGACAAGTTTCTGTTCATCAGGGAGATATTCAACGGCAACACTGACTCCTACAATGAGGCTATCCAGAAACTGGAGAAAGTGGGTAACATTTCGGATGCCATGGCCGTCATAATGGGGTACGCAGGCGACAATTCGGGCAGTGAAGCAGTCACCCAGCTCGTCGACCTGATAAAACGCAAGTTCATTGCACATGAGTAAACTCTTCCTCGTACCCACCCCAATCGGAAACCTCAAAGACATAACTTTCAGGGCAATAGAGGTTCTCGGGAGCGTCGATCTGATCCTGGCTGAAGATACCCGCCAGGCAGCCAAGCTTCTTAATCATTATAAAATAAACATCCCAGTCCAGTCGCATCACATGTTCAACGAGCACCGGACATCAGAGGCAATCTGCGCAAGAATACTGTCAGGTACTACAATTGCCCTCATTTCCGATGCCGGTACTCCCGGAATATCCGACCCAGGCTTCCTGCTTGTAAGAACCTGCCTTGAAAAAGGTATAGAAGTCGAGACCCTTCCCGGAGCTTCAGCACTTTTACCGGCGCTGGTAAATTCAGGACTCCCCTGCGAGAGATTTTGCTTTGAAGGATTTCTTCCACCCAAAAAGGGAAGGAATAAAAGGATCACTTCCCTGGCTGATGAGGCCAGGACTATGATATTCTACGAATCGCCCTACCGCCTGATAAGAACACTGGAGGATCTGGCAGCCTGTCTCGGCCCGGGCCGTGAAGCTTCAGTATCGAGGGAACTGACAAAGATTTACGAAGAGACCGTCCGCGGAACCCTCGAATCGCTGGCTGGCCACTTTAAGGATCACACTCCAAAGGGAGAGATAGTGATTATAGTTGCAGGAAAAAAATGACCGGACAAGCAGACAAGCCACATTTCACATGCAGGGGAGGGACAATGCTCTGGCTGCTGTTCCTGTTGGTACTTGCTGAAATACCTGCAGCTTCGCAGAAACTGAAAGGCAAAATCCTCGATCAGTCAGGTCAGCCTGTTGGTTATGCAACGGTGTATATAGATGAAATAAAGCTCGGGACCACGTCGAACGCGAGGGGCGATTATGAGCTCCGTCTTCCGCCGGGAAACTACGTGGTACTCTATCAAAGCCTTGGTTACGAACCGGTTATTGAAAGCATCAGCATCGGCGAAAATGATGTTGAAAAGAACGCAGTCCTCCCTGAACAGATCTACGAAATTCAGGAGGTAAGGATCTCACCCTCAGGCGAAGATCCCGCTCTGTCAATAATGAGAAAGGTAATCGGACTGGCTCCGTATTACCTTAACTACATCGATCATTACAAAGCAGAGGTTTATATCAAGGGCAACCTGTACATACGGCGGATTCCTAAACTCATTCAGAAATCCATGAGGATGGGAAGCACCGGCGAAAGCAGCTATGTCTCGGCAGGAGGTAAACCTACCGAAAATGAAGACATGCTTAAGGAAGGCGACTCGTTCTTCCTGGAATCCTACAATGAAATTGAATTCACAGCACCCGATAAGTATATCCAGAGAGTCATTTCCCTGAACAGCACCTTCCCTGAGCAGGGCAACGATATCTCGCCCATGGAATATATCCAGGCAAGCTTCTACCAGCCCGTGATTGCAGAGCTGGCTATCTCGCCGCTATCTCCCCAGGCTTTCTCTTACTACAAATTCAGGTATATCGGCACCACTTTCCAGGGGAACAATACAATAAACAAAATTGAGGTTATCCCAAGACAGAAAAGCCAGCAATTGTTTTCGGGAACAATCTTCATCATCGAGGACCTCTGGTGCCTTCACAGTGTAGACCTTACAAATGAGAACATTGCAGGAAAAATAAGAGTAAGGGAGCTTTATATTCCGGTAAGGGAAGATGTATGGATGCCTGTCAGCCATCAGTTCGATATCGATCTTCAGATAATCGGAATCAGGGCAGATGTCGGTTATACAAGCTCTGTCAAATACCTCGATGTGCAGCCAAATGAAAAACTTCAGAAGCCCGGCGACCTTGCCACCGGTTTCGCCGGAAGATATCAAGCTGATTCCGTAATCACGAAGTCAGGTAGTGAGATAAACAGGATACTCCGGAAAGAGGAACTAACAAACCGGGATATGGTGAAACTGGGTCGGCTACTCGATAAGGAATCAAAAAAAACCAGACCCGACAGTGTGGTGAAAAGCCTTGAGATAAAGGATAATACAACCCACATCATAGAACCGGATGCCGCAAGGAAGGACAGCTCTTACTGGGCTGATATAAGGCCGATTCCTCTTTCGGAGATCGAGCTTAAAAGCATAAGGAAAAGCGACAGCATAAAAACGGCCGCATCAGTCATCCGGAAAACAGTAACCGATACGGCTTCCTTTCAGGGCAATCAGAAAAGACCATCCGGATTCAAGACTGTAATTAACCGGGTGATGTCAGGACACACATGGTCGGATACTTCCGGGCTAAGATTCACCTACGGAGGTCTGATGAACCTGAGAAGCCTGAGTTTTAATACGGTGGACGGCTTTATCTACGGACTTGACTTCAGGATCAATAAACAGCTCAAACATTCACGAAGCATATCGGTGTATCCCGATTTCCGCTGGGCATTCAGCAGGGAAAAGCTAATGTGGGGAGTTAATGCAAACTATTCCATTCAAGGAATGAATCCTTCACAGTTCTACCTCAGGACGGGCAGCTCGAGCACCGATATGGGAAAGGGCGGAGGAATAAATCCCCTTATAAATTCCTTCACATCACTTCTGATGGAAAAGAACTATCTGAAGCTCTACGAAAGCAGATACCTTACCCTGGGGTATGAAAAAGAGATTATCAACGGACTCAAACTGAACTTCGAAGGAGGGTTTGAAGAAAGAAGGATACTTGACAACACCACCTCATTCTCCGTTTTCGACACAAAAAGAGAGTACACCCCCAACCTCCCTGAAAACGAATATCTCGACCCTGAAAATGGAATCGCCAGCTACCTAACGGACCAGAAGCATTTCGAATTTGTAACAAATGTTACATTTACACCGTATCAGAAATACAGGGTATATAAAGGAAACAAGTCGCCCCAGGGGTCCGACTGGCCGACCTTTATGTTCACATGGAAGCACGGGGCAAACCCGGCCTCGCCATATTCAGACAAGTACAGTCATTTCGACATGTTCCGCTTCGAAGTGTCGCAGCAGCGTGAGACAGGGCCTTTCAGCGAGTTCAGATGGAGAATAAGGACAGGAGGTGTGGCCGATAACAGGAATCTGCCCTGGTTTGATTTCTTCCACTTTAATTCCCAGCCGGTAAGGGTGCTAATCAATAATTATGACGATGCCTTCATGCAACCGGCGTACTATTCACTCAGCACACCGGAGTTTTTTGGTGAGGTACATGTCAGGTACACCACTCCCTACCTGCTGCTTAAGCTGCTGCCGGGGCTGAGTAAAACACTTATCCGGGAGAACCTGATATTCTCATACCTGGGAACAAAGAACCGCGGTCACTACACTGAAATAGGCTACAGCCTCAGTGAAATATTTTTCATAGGGGAGGTAGGCATTTTTGCCGGGTTCGACAACCTGAAATACAATAACTTCGGGGTAAAATTCACCCTGAGGATCGACTAAGCAAAAGGCGGCTCATTAAGCAGGTCTGATTCCTGATCAAACTTTTCCCCCAGATTCCTCATCTTGTCGTGGTTCATCTTCGAGCCCAGGGTGATGCTTGGTGATCCTTCACCCATAGCCGGATTTGCGTCAATATCGAAATCATCAATATCGACGAACTGTGCTTTCTCCTCGCGGAATCTGAGCCTCACGTCGTCGACGGGACCGTTACGGTTTTTGGCTAGTATGATCTCGGCAATACCCTTTGTGGAGCTGCCGTCCTCAAAAGTAGGGATCCCGAATTTATCCTGCCTGTGAATGAAAACCACCATGTCGGCATCCTGCTCGATGGCTCCCGATTCCCTCAGGTCCGAGAGAAGAGGGCGTTTGGTTCCACCCCTCATTTCGACCGACCTGTTAAGCTGGGAAAGGGCAAGAATGGGCACATTGAGTTCCTTCGCTATACTCTTGAGCGATCGTGAAATATTACTGACCTCCTGTTCGCGGCTCCCGGCATTCTCGGGTCCCGACATCAGCTGAAGGTAGTCGACAATAACCAGATCGAGTTTCCGCTGAGCCATCAGACGCCTGCATTTTGCCCTGAGCTCAAACACGGAGATTGCAGGTGTGTCGTCGATAAAGATAGGCGCCTGTACCAGCTTTTTTATCCTGGTATCGAGTTGTTTCCATTCCTCCTCTGTAAGACGACCGTTCTTGATTTTTTCGCCGGGGATATCTGTCTCTGCTATTATAAGCCTGTTAACCAACTGGATGGACGACATCTCGCAGGAGAATATGGCGACTTTTTTTCCGTGGTCGATTGACATGTTACGGGCCATCGACAGTGCAAAGGCTGTCTTTCCCATCGAAGGACGGGCAGCAATGATAACAAGCTCCGATTTCTGCCATCCCGAGGTAAGCCTGTCGAGGTTGGTGAAACCCGATGGAATTCCCACCAAAGCATCCTCCCTTTTACCGGCTTCCTCTATCTCCCGGATCGCTTCCTTAATAACCATGTTGATCGGCGACACCTCCGCTTTATATTCCCCTCTGCAATCTGAAACAGCTCATTCTCTGAAAAGTCGAGAAGTTCAGTGACATCAACAGAATCATCGAACGACTTGTTAAGTATCTCGGTCGAAGCTCTTATAAGCTCGCGCTGAATGTATTTCTGGGCAACTATCCTGGCATGGTAATCGACGTTTGCCGCCGATACCACCTTCGAAGTGAGCTGAGTCAGATAAACCGGACCACCAACGCTGTCGAGCTCATTGTGTATTCTGAGCTCCTCAGTAACAGTGTACAGGTCAACCGGATACTCTTTCATCGAGAGATCTGTAATAGCCTTGAAAATTTTCTGGTGGGCTTCCTTGTAGAAACTGGCTGGTTTCAGGATGTCGAGGATAGCTATCACCGCTTCCTTCTCGAGCATTATGGCTCCGAGAACAGCCTCCTCCATATCAAGTGCCTGAGGAGGGACCTTCCCGAAATCAGGCAGTTGTGTTATAACAGGCCGTGGTGCCGGTTTTTGTCGTGCCATCTATTTTATTACGCTGATTTAATGATCCTTATAAGAGATATCCGATCCTAAGCAGGGCTGACCAAAGGTAAAAAATACCCTACTTAATAATCCGGAATGCATTTTTATCTTACCAACATTTTTCTGTTTAAAACTTGTTGAAAAAGCAAATAGACAATGTTCCGTGCAAAAAATCCATTCGTTATGGTAATTTTGTGTCAAACACACCCGAATGCTGGTTTTTCCGAAAGCTAAGATCAACCTGGGTCTGAGGATTACAGGCAGGCGTCCTGACGGCTATCATGACATAGAGACGCTTTTCTATCCTGTTGGCCTCTGCGACGCCCTCGAGATTGTCGCGGGACCCAATGGATCGGAGCAAGATCTTCTTACAATAACGGGAAACAGTATACCGGGCACTCCCGATGACAATATAGTCCTTAAAAGTGTCAGAAAGCTCAGGGAGACATTTCCGATTCCGTGGCTCGCTATCCACCTTCACAAAAAGATACCTGCTGGTGCCGGTCTTGGAGGAGGCTCTTCCGATGCTGCATCGACCCTCCGGACAATCAATCGCATTTTCAGCCTGTCGATTGACACACAAAAACTGAAAGATATTGCTGCCACCCTGGGGAGCGACTGTCCTTTCTTCATCGAATCGTTACCCGCCTTTGCCTCAGGGAGAGGAGACATTCTGACTCCTGCCCCCTTCATCCTGAATGGTTATTATATCGTTCTGGCAAATCCCGGAATTCAGGCCGGAACCAGGGAGGCCTATGCCGGTTGCACGCCTGCCTTACCGGAAAATTCCCTTGAAGAACTAGTAAGCAGACCCGTGAAGGAATGGAAAGATTCTGTAATCAATGATTTTGAAGAGATTCTGTTCCCGAAGTACCCTCTGATAAAGGAATTAAAATCGGCCTTTTACGCTACAGGCGCTGTTTTCAGCTCAATGTCGGGAAGCGGATCGACAGTATTCGGCATATACAATGAAAAACCAGCGATCCCGAAATATCTGGCCAGGCATGTGATCTTTGAAGCCCCTTTATAGTCAGTCTGGTTCTATTTCAATCAGTACGCTCCCCTTCCCTACTTTGTCGCCCTTTTTAACGCAAATGCTCTTTATGGTGCCTGGCAGAGTTGATTTCATAAAGTTCTGCATCTTCATCGCCTCGAGGATAATTAGATCTTCTCCCTTTTTAACTATCTGACCTTCACTTACAAGAATATCAAGGATCGTCCCGGGGATGAAGCTTATTATCCTCCCCGGATCAACCGGACTCCAGGGCTTTCTGCTGATAAATTTATTACTCAGCCTGGTAGTGTACAGGGTCGAATTAATGTTCAGTTTGCCGGTATCTTTGCCTTTCATATTGTTTCCTCCTCGGATATTTGGAATGATTATCAGAACGGGGGATTTCCATGCTTCTTGCTTATCATTTTAACAGCCTTGTTCGCTGTTGACTTTATCGCGTGAAGAAGGAACCTGCGTGTTTCCCCGGGTTCAATCACCGCATCAACATATCCGCGTGAGGCCGCAACATATGGATTGGCGAATTTGGTTTTGTATTCAGCAACTTTCTGTTTCCTCATCTCTTCGGGGTCGTCCGACGACATGATCTCTTTCCTGAAAATAATATTTGCAGCTCCTTCGGGTCCCATTACCGCAATTTCCGCAGCCGGCCATGCAAATACAAAATCGGCCCTCAAATGTCGTGAGCCCATGGCGATATAACCTCCTCCGTATGCCTTTCGCAGGATAACCGTGATCTTGGGCACTGTGGCTTCACAGTACGAATAAAGGATCTTGGCTCCATGCCGGATAACTCCTGCATGCTCCTGGTCAACACCGGGAAGATAGCCCGGAAGGTCCATAAAGGTGATTATGGGAATATTGAATGCATCGCAGAACCTTATAAACCGTGCAGCCTTATCGCTCGAGTCAACATCGAGCACACCTGCCATTTCCATTGGCTGGTTGGCAACAAATCCTGCAGTCACTCCTCCGATTCTGGCAAAACCTATAACCATGTTGCGGGCGTACATCTCCATAACCTCGAAGAAATCAGACTTATCAACCACTGACCTTATCACATCCCTTACATCATAAGGAAGTGTGGGATCATCAGGGACAATCTTTTCGGGATCATATGAGGGGTCAGGTTCGCATGATTCAATAATCTTTGTTCCTGTACTGTTATTCCATGGAATAAATGTCAGCAGCCGCTTGATCTGGGCAAAGCATTCCTCTTCGCTCTTTGCAAAGAAATGCGCATTACCGGTTACCTCACTGTGAACCCTTGCACCTCCGAGGTCTTCCATCGATATCTCCTCTCCAAGCACGGTTTTTATCACTTCGGGACCTGTAATGAACATCTTCGAAATATTCTCAACTACGAAAACAAAGTCGGTCAGAGCAGGTGAATAAACAGCTCCTCCGGCGCATGGACCAAGGATGACCGAGATCTGAGGTATGACACCGCTGGATATGGTGTTGCGAAAGAATATCTCTCCATAACCGGCCAGCGAGTTTACACCCTCCTGAATCCTTGCTCCTCCGGAATCGTTGATGCCTATCAGCGGCATTCTCATCTTGAGAGCATAATCCATGATCTTTGTGATCTTTCTCGAATGCATCATTCCAAGTGAACCGCCTGCAACCGTGAAATCCTGGGCATACACCGCAACCGGATCTCCGTGGATGGTCCCGGAACCTATTATCACTCCATCGCTCGGAAGGGATTTCTTGTCCATGTCAAAATCGCGGGCATCGTGTTCCACGAAGAGATCATATTCAATGAAAGAATCCTTGTCGAGCAGGCCTAAAATCCTCTCGCGGGCTGTCCGCTTGCCCATAGCTTTTTGTTTCTCTATTGCCTGCTGGCCCCCGCCGAGAAGAATCTGATTTCTCTTTTCCTGAAGTTCCTTGATTTTCTTGCTTACCACCATTATTTACAGTGTTTTCTGAATTTATTTATTGGATACTAATTGACGCAATATAAGATTTTTCAACCGATGCCGCACTTACTTGGGCGCCAGTTTGTAAAGCACAAGTGCAATTAAGGCATAAAGAATGTTGGGAATCCACATAGCCAGTATCGGGGCAAGATTACCCTTGAGAGAGAACTGGGATGCAAACTGCATAAACAGAATGTATGAGAAACTGAGCCCAAGCCCTATCCCTATGTTCATGCCTATACCCCCCCTCACCTTTCGCGACGACAATGAGACACCTATCAGCGTAAGAATAAAGACTGAAAAAGGATTTGCAAAACGCCGGTGTTTTTCAATAAGGAACAATTTAAGCTCGTCGGATCCCTGAAGCCGTAGCTTTTCGACATACTCGTTCAGACTCTCATAAGACATTGTACCTACAAACGCGGGACCCATTGAAAGATCTTCAGGGCTGAACCAGGCCAGGGTGGTGTCGATACGTTCTCCTTCGGAGATATGATCTTCTCCGTCCGTAATTTCCCTGACACGGTAATTGATTACCACCCACTTGCTTGTAGCAGTATCATATCTTACCATATCGCCCGATAGCTTCGATTCAAGCCTTCCATCCTCACTGAACCGCTCTATGGTGAAGTTCCTGCCTGCCTGACTGATGGGATTGAACGACTCCATATAAACCAGAACATTTTTGTAGACCTGCCTGTGTATGTTCATCACCGGTACTCTCCTGGTCCGCGACCGGTAATATTTATCCTCAAAACTGATCCTGTTCAGGTTTGATGTGGGAATTACAAAATTCGTCAGAAAAAGAATAAAGACAGCAATCAGAAAAGCTGAAATAAAATAGGGAAGCATCATTCTTCTGAAACTCATTCCACTGTTAAGAATAGCAATAATCTCGGTGTTTGCAGCCATCTTTGAGGTGAAGAAGATCACCGATATGAAAACAAACAGCGGAGAGAAGAGAGTGGCGAAGTATGGAATGAAATTAAAATAATAGTCGAATATTATAGCTTTGATCGGGGCTTCCCTTTCCATAAAGTTGTCGACTTTCTCCGCAAAATCAAAGACAACTGCAATCGAAACGATCATCAGGAGGGCAAAAAAGAAGGTCCCCAGGAACTTCCTGATTATATACCGGTCGATGATAAGCAGTTTGAGTAGTTTCATGCCCTGGATGAAAGTTTATTTACCATCTGGTCTTTCCATTTCCTGAAAGCGCCTTCCTCAATTTTCTCCCTTGCATCTGAAACAAGTTTCATATAGAATGAAAGGTTATGAATGCTGGCAATCTGTGATCCCAGTATCTCTCCCGAAATGATCAGATGCCTCAGGTATGCCTTTGAGTAATTAAGGCTTACCGATGAGGGACCCGAGGCATCGATCGGACTGAAATCACCTGCCCATTTCTGGTTCTTAATATTTATGATACCCTCACTTGTGAACAGCATCCCGTTCCTCCCGTTCCTTGTCGGCATCACGCAATCGAACATGTCGATGCCTCTTTCAATTGCCTCAAGGATGTTTGCCGGGGTTCCGACACCCATCAGATAACGTGGTTTGTCTTCAGGAAGTATCTCATTGACAACCTCAATGGTCCTGTACATCTCCTCGGCCGGTTCACCCACCGAAAGTCCTCCTATGGCATTTCCCTCCATGCCTGAGGCAGCGGCCATTTCGGCTGATATCTTTCTCAGGTCGTCAAAAGTGCTCCCCTGGACTATAGGAAAAAGGTACTGCTGATATCCCCAGAGGGGTTCGGTTGACCTGAATTTTGCAACAGCTCTGTCGAGCCACCTGTGTGTCAGAGCCACCGATTTCTCTGCGTAACGGTGATCGCAGGGAAAAGGAGCGCACTCATCGAAAGCCATCATTATATCGGCACCGATGATACGCTGTATCTCAACAGTGTTCTCGGGTGTAAAAACGTGCCTTGAGCCGTCAATATGAGACTTAAAGACTGCCCCTTCTTCGGTCAGCTTCCTGTTGGGGGCCAGGGAAAAGACCTGATATCCTCCGCTGTCGGTAAGCATAGGCCTGTTCCAGCTCATAAACCGATGGAGCCCTCCGGCCTTTCCTATGATTTCGGTTCCGGGTCTCAGATACAGGTGATAGGTATTCCCCAGGATGATCTTCGCATCAATGTCACCGGCAAGATCCCTCTGAAGGATCCCCTTGACTGTTCCTGCAGTTCCTACCGGCATGAAGATAGGAGTCGGAATATCTCCATGGTCAGTCGTGAGTACTCCTGTCCTTGCCTTTGTATCCCTGTCCCTGTGCCGTATTGTGAACATCTGATATTCTTTTTCCGGATGCCAAAGGTAATTCATTCATCCGCCTGTTGAAAATTATGTCGATAATTTTTCCGCCTTCTTATACGTTTTCAAAGAAATGCAAACCATTGTTGCTTTCCTCTATTCGGAATATCTTAGTAATATTGCAGCCATATCTGAAAGTCAAATGATATATGATGGTCATCCATTACTTCTGGCTTTGCTGATCCTTTTCGGCATATCCTTCCTGATCCAGGCTTTCTATTATCTTTATTTCTACCTGGCACCTGCAAGGTTCAGGCCTGCAGAATCGCCGGTAAAGCGGGGGCCCGTGTCCGTGATAATCTGTGCAAGGAACGAGGAGGAAAACCTGAGGAATTTCCTTCCGGCAGTATTGGAACAGGACTATCCCGATTTCGAAGTCATAGTGGTCAACGACTGTTCGGAAGACGATTCAGACAGCATACTGGCCGGCTATCTGGTTAAATATAAAAGGCTGAAAGTGTCCAACATAACCAGGGACCCCAAATTCACTCACAACAAAAAGTTCGCCCAGTTCATCGGCATCAAGGCTGCCAAAAACGAACTCCTTCTCTTCACTGATGCCGATTGCAGACCGGAAAGCAGCCTTTGGATAGAAAAGATGGCGTCGCGGTTTGATGAAAAGACTGAGTTTGTCCTGGGCTATGGAGGCTATTTCACCGGTAAGGGTATGCTAAACAAGTATATCAGGTACGACTGCATGACCATTGCCATGCAGTACCTTGGAATGGCTCTTAGGGGAATGCCCTACATGGGCGTCGGAAGGAACCTGGCTTACAGAAAATCACTCTTTTTTGAAAGAAAAGGATTTGGCCCCTATACCCATCTTGCCTCAGGCGATGATGACCTTTTCGTTAACTCGAATGCCTCTGCCGGAAACATCGCTGCCGAATTCGGGAAGGAGTCACATACACGATCAGTTCCGGCACTTAACATAAGGGATTACATCAAACAGAAAACAAGGCACCTAACCACCGCAAAACACTATAAAGCAACTCATAAAATCATTCTCCTCGGGGAGCCCTTCTCCAGGATTATCTTCTATGCCTCTTTCATCGCTCTCATAATAAATCTGTATGCATGGCCGGTAGTCGCCGGAATGTTCCTCCTGAGGTTCATTTTCCAGCTTGTTATCTTTATTCTTAACCGGGAAAAATTCAATGAACCGGGAATTTTGCCTCTTTTTCCAATATTTGACGTAATTTCTCCGTTTATTAATGCTGCATTCTTTGCAGGGAGCATTAGGGAAGGAAGAGCTAACACCACATGGAAATAAGCAACTGCATATCTGAAAAGGCCCATGACGACCTCCTTCTTGTCGAGCAGGCTAAACTGGGAAACGAGAAAGCATTTTCAAGCCTGCTTAACCGTTACAGGGATTCAATCTATTTCATGCTCCTGAAAATGGTGAACAATACCTCCGATGCCGAGGACCTTACAATAGAAGCATTCGGCAAGGCCTTCAGGTTCATCGACTCATTCACCCCCGAATATGCCTTCAGCACATGGCTTTTCAGGATCGCCACCAATAACTGCATCGACTTTATCAGGAAAAAACAGCTCTCACCTTCACCGATCGACCAGATACAGGAAGATATTGACAATATGACTGTCAATATCCAGTCGGATCTTCCAGATCCCGAAGAGAGGCTTATCAACGACCAGAAGATAGCGGTGCTTCGCGAAATAGTCGGTCAGCTGAAACCCCGGTACAGAAGGCTGATTGAACTCAGGTACTTCAAGGAATACTCCTACGAGGAGATCGCTTCCGAAATGAAACTGCCGATCGGAACCGTTAAAGCACAACTTTTCAGGGCAAAATCCCTCCTGTTCAATATCTTTGCAAAAACAGGCAACAGATAGTGAATGAAATAATCCGGAAATACTTCCCCGACCTGACAGGGTCCCAGATTACAATGTTTTCAAAGCTCGAGGAGGTCTACAGTCAGTGGAACGCCAGGATTAACGTTATCTCAAGAAAGGACTTTGATAATTTTTATACCCATCATGTGCTTCATTCTCTCGCATTGGCAAAGATCATACATTTCAGGGAAGGAACCAGGGTGCTGGATGCAGGA
>JAFGXK010000144.1 GCA_016936695.1 Bacteroidales bacterium
ATCTCGCGAAATAAAATTTCCTGGGCCTGCGAAGGCTTCATTATTGATGTTTCTCCCCAATTGGGAGGTATTGCCGGAAAAATATGGATCTCATTCTTTGATGGGATCCATCTTTCAACAGTCAGTCCCATACGTACTTCTCCGTTAACTTCCTGGAACCTGAGGCTTGAAAGCGGGATCCTGAATTCAGCACTCCAGCCGGCAGAATCCTTTCTTGTGAGAACATCCCAGAAAGCATTCCAGCTCAGATTCATTGGTTCCTGATCGGGGCGGGGGCGAACAGCGTCTTTTTGTATACCTGCATCAAACCTCAGCCCATCTGGGGTGGTAAAAAACATCATTGAGTTCTCCTTGTCATTATAGGTATCGAGGAACAATCCGAACCAGTCAGATCCCATTCCCTTATAATCGCGCTTTAAGCTGGAGGAACGCATCATGGAAGGATCTTGGTAATAAATCCATGCTCCTGCGTAAAGGTATTTGTCATCGTAAGCAATGCGTACATCAGTATGTTCCGTGGGGTCTTTTCCGAAAACGGGTGAATACATTGTCATTTTAAGTGGTTTGACCGAATTCCAGGCCTCTTCATCGGGAATCCCGTCAAACGTCAAGGGAAGAACAAGCTCATTAATGACCAGCGGTTTCTTATTGATCAGGACGGAATCTTGCTGGCAAAACAACTTAAATCCCGGTATAAGAACAATAACCAGGAAAAGAATTCTTTTCAGTGGCATGCAGGTCAATTCGGGCTTTATAGGTATAAAGAGCCCAAAAATAAATCATTTCAGTTAATAAGCAAACAATTATTATTTCGGGGAATTGAGAACAACGGAAATTCCTATTTTCACTCCAAATCCATTGCTTGTTTCTTTATCATCACCTTCCGAATCCTTATCCTTCCAGACTAAATGCGAATATCCGGCCATTACATCAAAAAATGCACAATCACAAACTGGGAAGGTCACTCCCGGACCAAGGCCCAGCATTAATAACCCGTAATTATCTTCAAATTCACTTGATCCGTATGTGTATTTTTCTTTCCATGTACCAAAATAACTGTTAACTTCGAAAAAGGTATTTATTTTTTCAAGTGGATAATAATATCTCGCAAAGGGCCCTATTGCAAGAGTGGTGCTTACATCCTTGTAATCGTCTCCGCTCTTCTGGGAACATAAACTTATGACAACATCCAAACCAACAGCAAGATTGTCAATTACAAAATATCCAGCCCTGGGCAAAAGGTTGAAAGCTGTAGTTTTGAGGGCGTCCGATTCACTGCCGTGTTTGGTAGAAATAAAGCCAAGGGCCATTAATTCCGATCCATACACAGACTGAAGATTGATAGTGGAGGTGACTCCTGTCAGGATCTTGCCTTTATCAAACTGGGCATTTACAGGCATTAAGAAAAACAGGCAGAAAGCAGTAGTCAACAAGCATGATTTCTTCATAAGTCAGATTGTTAAATAAGGCTTACTCTTGAGTTTTTCAGCTTACACTCCCTACTCTCATAAAGGGATTTTCAGGAATCTCCCAACCCCCTATTTAATAAAAAAGGATTTAATCAAATTTATTAATTGGATCAATACAAGTCAATTTTTTTTGACAACTGCTTAAGAAAGCTGGAGGTACGTTCTATTCAACGCCAAAATAAGGTCAGGTCCCGAGATCAATAATCCAGGATCTGTCCGTCGGCATTCAGCTGATCTTTGATTTCTTCATATGTCAGATCGTGAATATTTTTCTTGTTCCTTAGTGCCAGTGAAGCCACTGTAGCTGCACTCTGTCCAAGGATCATAAAAACTGGTTCCATTCTTATCGATCCGAAAGCAATGTGAGTGCACGAAACACAGACCGGGACAATAAGGTTGCTGCACTGCTCTTCGAGGGGAAGAAGTGAACCGAGGCTTATCTGGTAGGGCCTGGGGGCGCGTACGCCTATGTCACCTTCATTCTGGACATAACCTTCAGGCGTGACATATCTTTGAATATTATGTGAATCCATGGTGTAGGATCCCATTCCGACCGGTTCCGGAACAGGCCTCTTGCAAAAAACATCATTTTCGGTCATTACATATTTTCCAATCATCCTTCTTGCTTCCCTGACATAGATGTTGTAGGGCCAGTATCCGTTATCGGCAAACTCATCGCGCGAATAGCCCCAGGTCAACATTGTGTCCCGTACCCATTGAGGCAGGCGTTTGTCGGTGGATGTAAAATAAAGCAGCCCTTTCTGATATCTGATATGTTCCTCAAGTATTTCCTTTCTTCTCTCATAGGAGGCTTCAGGATAGTCCCAGTTCATTCCGATATTATCGTAACTGAAAGGTCCGTGGTTGTTCACATCAGTCTTATGGTTCGGGATTGCATCATATTTTGCGAAGAACTCATTCCATCTTGTTGCTGCTACCCTGACAAGAAGTTCATACTGGGTGCTGTCGTAACCCTCCGGCATTGTTATCGGTACCTTGTTATCGGGGTGCTGTGTCAGGCAGAGCCGGTAACAGTAAGCCTGAACCTTGTTGTCGCCGGTGCCGTTGTCGCCGGGTATTTCGGCAGATATGCGGGGAAGAAGTCCGCTCGACGGATCTCCGGGAATAATGTAGGGATCGATTTTATCCTTGAAATAATGACCGTGGTGAAAGACTCCTTTCTGAACCCCGTTCCAGGTCTCGCCGTACAGGCTGTTATCTTCCCTGCCAACTGTATAGTTGACTCCCGCAGAAGCCATCAGGTCCCCTTCATAGGTAGCGTCGATAAACACCTTCCCTTTGTAAGTATTTCCGCTAAGTGTCCTGAATGAGATTATCTTCCCATTCTTCATTGTGAGGCCTGTTTCCCTGTCGAGCCACTCATCCCTGTGAACAGTTATATTGTTGCTGCTTATCATTGTCTCGAATGAAGCTTCCGCTACATGAGGTTCAAATATCCACATGGTGCGCTTTTCGCCGTCAATGGCGGGATTGCCCTGGCCCTTGTTGCCATATTCCGACCGTTTCTGCCAGTTCCAGGCTTCCGGTTTATCGTAATGCTGGTAGATAAGCTGATAAAACTCCCTCGCCAGACCCCCGATAACCTCCTTGTTGCCTGTATCGGTAAAGCCAAGGCCCGATGATGTCATACCCCCAGGATGTTTGTCGGGAGACACCATGATTACAGTCTGTCCCATCCTGTGCGCCTGCACTGCAGAAGTGACAGCCGCCGAGGTCCCTCCGTAAACTATCACGTCAGCCTTGAAAATCTGGTCGTTGTTCCTACGATTGCAGGAGATCCCCGGAAGAACCAGGATTACAGAAACGAGCAAAAAAAGTTTTGTTTTCATAACAGGAAATTATAATTCTATTCTGTTTGTGCCCTGCCTGAGTTTCAGGATACCGTCTTTTGGCCTGATTTTCATTCCGTTCAAAACCATCGTCTGATCCCCCGTGCCTTTAATTACGAAATCACATTCCATATTTGGAGGGATAGTGATTATGAACATCAGAGATGCCTTATCTTTTCTGAATTCAGCCACGATATTACCCCGTATCGTCGGAACACTTATATGACTGTATGACAGATGACCGGGTTGCGGCTTAATAATAGCTTTGGAGTAACCGGGAAGGGCAGGTTGTATCCCCCACAGGTAACCCGGAATAATGTTGGCCGGAGCTGCTCCCCAGGCATGGTTCCAGTCGGAGTTGGGCTTGTACTTCATATCCCAGGCTTCCATCGTCATTGTGGATCCCGATTTTATCATGTTCCACCAACCCCTGTCGTGTGTGGCTGTGAGAAGACTGAGTGCATAATCATCTTCACCTGCCTTAAAGAGACCTTCAAGGAGAAACTGGGCCCCGTAAACGCTGCAGGCCATCCCCCGCAACTTTATGAAGCTGATTACGGCTGGCAGATTTTCAGGGGGGACAAGATCAAATACAAGTGCCATCATGTTGGCATGAAGTGAGGAGTGATCAGAGAATTCTCCGTCGAGGTAGATCCCCCTGTTCCTGTCGAGCAGTTTTTCGTTGATTGCCTGCTTTACTTTTAGCGCCTGGCTGTTATAACTGGCAGAATCGACCGGGTTTCCAAGGTATCCGGCAAGTTCCGACATCAGTACCAGGCTCCTGTAATGGAAGGCATTAACAACAGTGTTGATCTCCCTCATGTCGTAACCGTCTCTTTCGCCCTCGGGGGTTGCCAGTTTCCAGCCGGTGTCTTTCTGTGCCGGAGGCCAGTCGACTATATCCCTTATCCTTTCCTTCACGTTTGAAAATCCGAGGGCTGACATTATTTCATCATTTGCCGCCGATGAGCTTATAAGACCATCGGGCCGGGCGAGGGAGGCAAGTGTCTTGTGCTGCAGTTCTTTGTAGAATTTTGCAGCCGATTCAAGGTTGCCGGTGTGCATGAAGTCGTTATAGAACATCAGGACGGTCTGTAGAATCCATTCGGTGGGCCATGTGGGATGATCGATGAAGTACTCATTGGTTCTCCGGGCCATCGAAAATTCCCTGTCGGTGTAATAATGTCCGAGCTGGTTGATGTAGGCATCGGCCTCGTAAGGGATTCGTTCGCGGTCGCCGTCAATATATATTCCCGAGAAGGAAGTCGCCTTGATTGTGTATTTTGAAATGTCCCACACCCGGTTCAGGATTGTGTCGGAACTGATGAAGGCGCTGCTGCTGTCGTCAAAATAGTACCAGAGTGCTTTTTGTATTATTCTGTCAGGCTCAGTCTTCAGGTTCTCAATTTCACAATACCTGAAGGGAGTGACGACTCCCACTGAATCGGGGAGATGAACTGCTGCTGGTCCGGTGTTCCTCTGATCGGGCGGAATCTCAGCAACATATAGTGTTCTGCCCGGTTCGACGGGCATGATTATCCTGTGATACCTTATTGTACCACCCGGTTCGCGGTCGATCCGGTTTTCTCCTCTTAGCTTTTCTCCAAGATGGATAATCAGAGTATCTTTTTTCTCCGGTTTTAACTCAAGCAGGAGCTTCCCGAAAGCATCTTTCCCGAAATCGGCGAACCATGAATAATTTCCTGTTCTGACCAACTTCCGGGGCTTGATTTCAGTTTCAACCAGCCGGTTTCCGGTTGTACAATATTCAGAAAATGCTCCGGTCCTGAATGTCTGTATTTCTGACCATGATGACGGCTTTTTTTTCCTGTCCCATATCCTTACTTTCCAGTGGCAGACTGAGTTGGCGGGAAGCGAGGCACCGGAATACTCAACCTCCGTCGATTGTGGGACTGCAGTCTTAATCCCGTTCCAGAGGTCTCCGATGTCCCTGGCCAGTAGTTCCTTCGATGAGCTGACAAGGATCTGGTAAGCGGTCTGCCTGCCGGCAACATCAGGCACTATCCAGCTGAATTCAGGTTTGGGATCGCAGATAACAACATACTGAGGGTCCCTGATAAATTCGATCATCAGCCCTGTCGGAAATGATCCGGAGGGCTTTTTAGGACCGGGAAGGATTAATGCAAGGAGGATCAGGAGAAAGGCTGTCTTCATCAATTAACCGGTTTCATCAGTATTGAATTTTTATTTTAATGGCCTGATGGAACCCACATGTCTTAAAATTATATACATAAGTGTTTGTGCATTCGATACATGTGGGTTTCATATCAGCTCAAAGGTAACATCCTCACCGGTGTCTTCAAAATCCTTGTCGTTGTTCAGGTCACGTGACAGTCGTAAGGTTGTGCCGTCGACTTCGAAAACGCCTGTCACTTTTTTCTCGAAATAATCGATGTTGTCACTCCAGTAGAAGCTTCCCTCTCCAAACCACTGTACCTCTTCGGTGCAAACCTCCATATTGTCGGGGACACAGGAACCAAGCTCCTTCAGCTCAAAGACCAGGTTCGACCGCGACCTTGCGACGCTTCCCCTTGTTCCGATTATGGCAGTTATGGTTGCTGAGTTTTCACGTCTTATAAGATAGGTTTCCTCATATGTTCTTTTTGTGAAAACAATAGTGCGGGTGGTGTTGTAAACCATATCATTTGCAGTAACGGTCTCATTGTACTGCCATGTGCCGATATAATCGGGATCATCATTCCACGCTTCGCATGAAGACGCAAGAAACAGGACAAGAAGCGAAATGATGATATTCAATGACTGATTCCTGAATCCTTTCATCCTGTTAAGAATTAAGTGAAACTTTAAACAAACCGGTTGACTTTATGCAAACAGTTATTCAAAGGTAGAATTATTTTTTCTGATAGCCCCTCACATAGTTGATTTCATATTTTATCGCGAAATCAGATCCATGTCTTATTTCAGTTTTCGTTTCATTCCTGTTTTGTAGGCCTCCAGGGCTCTTTGCCTGGCGAACTCGTGTACGATCATTTTTGCAGGGTAGCCCGGTTTTCCGTAATCTTTTGCCCATCTTCTGATGTAAACTTCTTTCGGATCAAATTTTTTCTGCTGGGTTTCCGGATTGAATATCCTGAAGTAGGGAGCGGCATCACATCCTGTTCCGGCTGCCCACTGCCAGTTGCCGTTGTTCGACGACAACTCGTAATCTAGAAGCTGCCTTGCGAAGTATGCTTCGCCCCATCGCCAGTCGATGAGCAGATGTTTGCACAGGAATCCCGATGTGATCATCCTTACCCTGTTGTGCATCCATCCGGTGGAGTTTAGCTGGCGCATCCCCCCGTCCACTATCGGATAGCCGGTTTCGCCGCTGCACCATCTCTGAAACTCATTTTCATCATTCCTCCAGAGGATGTCATCATATGCAGGCTTGAAATTACCTGTGACAACATTGGGGAAGTGGAACAGTATCTGCATGAAGAATTCCCTCCAGATCAGCTCATTAAGAAATATCATATTCTGCTCCAGCCCGGTTCTGACCAGTTTCCTGATGCTTAGCGTTCCGAAGCGGAGATGGGGAGAGAGATGAGTTGTCATATCGGCTGCCGGATTGTCGCGGAATTTATGATAGTCGGGAATTGGGTGCAGATCAAAGGGCCTAACCTTAAGTCTTCCCTGTCTGAAACCAATATCCTCAAGACGCAGGAAAGTATAATTGCATTTAAAGTATTGTGAAGTTCCGGCCGGGACGGTTCCTGAAAGATCAGGTCTGACCAGCTCCAGTTTCTTCATCCACTGATTCCTGTAGGGAGTGAAAACAGTGTAGGGACTGCCGTCAGCTTTCACCACCTCATTTTCCTCAAAGATCACCTGGTCCTTGAATCTTAACAGCGGGATGCTCTGGTTTTTCAGTATGGCTTCCACAGCTATGTCGCGGTCGATGGCATAAGGTTCGTAATCCTTGTTTATGTAGACGGCGGCAATATCGAATCGGGATATAAGCTCCTTCCATTTTTCAACCGGATCACCCTTTGTGACATAGAGGGAACTCCCTGATTCCCGCAGGCTTTTATCAATCGACGAAAGGCATTCATGGATGAAGCTTATTCTTGAATCATCAGCCGGCAGTTCACCGATGATGTTTGTGTCGAAAATGAAGAGCGGAAGCACCGGAAGACCTGAACCAAGAGCTTTTTCGAGGGCTGTATTGTCCTCAATCCTGAGATCTCTCCTGAACCAGAATAAGTTAATCTTCATTCCGCCTTTACATTGTATTTTTCGATCCTTTCGGTTACAAGTCTGGATCCGATAACAACCATGGGCAGTCCTCCTCCCGGAATGGTGGATGCCCCCACGTAAAAGACATTTTTAAAGACCTCATCGAAGTTCTTTGGCCTGAAGCCTCCTATCTGCATCATTTTATGCGAAAGACCCAGTCCGCTTCCCCGGTGCAGGTTGAACTGTTCCTGCCAGTCGAACGGAGTGTAAACGGTACGCGATACTATTTCGGGCCGGATGTCTTTCTTAATCCTTGCAGAGTAATCATCGATAATACTGTCGACAATTTTATCCCTGTCGTCCCAACGGGGTTTCTTACTGAGGTCAGGGACCGGGCAGACGAAGAAGAGGCTTTCGCATCCTTCCGGCGCACAACCTGGGTTTGACCGCGACAGGACATTGACGTAGTAGTAAGGCTTGTCGACGATTTCGGGGCTGATGAACACTTTTCCTGCATATTCCCTGTAGTTGTCGCCGAGATAATAATTATGATGGCTGACTTCAGGCAGTTTGCATTTTATTCCGAGGTAGATGGTCAGCGATCCCATGGTCCAGTCCATTTTATCCAGTTTCTCTTCAGTGTATTCCCTGCGCCTGAAAACTCTTCCCCTGAATACTGCGGCATCCGAATTCACTACAATAATGTCGGCTCCCCATTTCCGGCCGTTCTTGTCGACCAGGTACTTCAGTTTGTCTCCTTCCTGTACGTAATCGACGATTTCGGTGTTATAATGGATCTTTACATTTTCCTTCTCAAGTTCATCCACAATACCTTCAACGACTCTGTACATTCCGCCTTTTACGTTGAAATAGCCGTCGTGCATAAACTCGGTATAGGAGAGAAGAGTGTAAACGGCAGGAGTGTCAAAGGGAGTTTTGCCAAGGAAGAAGGCCACAAGTGACAGGATCTGTCTGGCATCGTCCGATTTTACATAATGGGCCACATGGTCATAGAAATTACGGAAAAGGACCGGAAGATGAAGGGGATTTACCTTCGCAAGGGTCAGGAGATATTCGAACAGGTTGTCATAGTTGCTTTTTATGACAACATTGGTATCATGGAACAACCTTTTGCTCTTATCGAGATAGCTTCTGAATCCTGTTTCGAAATCCGGGTCCTGCTCCCTGAACTGTGCGGCCAGTTTGCTGATTTCCTTGTAGAGATGGTATGTTACCGGGCTCTTGCTGAAGTTTACCGAATAGAGAGGATCCAGTTCATAATACTCGAAAGGAAGTTTAATTCTGCAGTCATTTGCGAATTCGGTGAATTCATATGACATGCTGAAAAAGCTTGGTCCGGTATCGAATGTGAATCCGTCTTTTTTCAGCTGGTTGAGCCTGCCGCCGGCATTGCCGTTCTTTTCTACAATTTCAACTTTGTAGCCTCTTTTTGCCAGTCGAAGAGCCGTGGCAAGGCCTCCGAGGCCGGCACCGGCAATCAATACGCTTTTTGCCATAAATATCAGTTTTGCATTTGTTTCAGAAGTTTCGGGTAAAGGTCATCCCTTACAAAAGTAAATGCCGGTTCGGTCCGCATTATAAAATCATAAACCTTTTGTGCCGAGGAATAATCCTTAAGGTAGGTGTGAGTCTGGCCAATCACAACCAGAAGACTGAGGTAGTTCCAGTTACCGGTGACGGCTCCGGGTTCTTTTTCAAGTAGTTCCCTGGCTTTTAGATAGTGCTGCAGAGCTTCTTTCTTTGAGCCCCCGAACGTTGAAGGCATATAGAACTGTATATTTCCCTGCTGCACATAACCAAGATAGTGATCCGGATCAAGTTTTATTGCAGTTTTTGCGCAATCGATGCTCCTGAGGCCGTTAATGGGGGCGGTCACCGGATTAAGTCCGATTCTGAAGCCGTAAAAAGCCGACCGGTAGGCGTTGATGACACCGGGATTATATTTTTTCTTTTCAAGCAAATCGAGGTTTTTTTGGGCGATATTCAAGTAGACACGTGCTTCGTCTTTTTTGTCAAATCCGATGCAGTATCCGATGTAACCGTACTGGTAATTCAAAAGCTCCAGAATGAATTCATCGCTTTTCCCGGGCTGCGAGCTCATCCTGTCGATAACGCTTTTCCACAGCTCCATCCTGTTGTTTATGTAAGCTGAATAAATGTCGGATCTGTAATCTGCCCTGACCTGCGCAAAAGTGAGCAGGAGAATCACAGCTATAAGCCAATTTTTCTTCCTTTCCATTCGAAATTTCTGAACTTCCTGTTTATAAATGCCCTTAAAATGAAGAGCCCCATTGAAACCTGCAAAGGTATAATATAAAGCAGATTAAAGAACACATTCTGCCTGCTTGCCAAAGAAATAAAAATTCTTGCAAGAATGTAAGCAATTATATACACTACTGTCACAAGAGCTGTTGAAGACCATGCCACAGCAACTATGCCAAAGGTTGTCACCAGCCAGAAAAGAAGCGCCGTCAGAAATGAATTACCGAAAAAAGCGATCACATTCTTTGAAAAGCCGTTCACAGCCTCCCGGAAACCCTTGTACATCCTGCACGTTATAGTTTCATCGCCGGCAAGGCATGCAATTTTTATACCTCGTTTCTTGAAGAGCCGGGCAATGGATATGTCTTCGACCTTGTCTGCCTTAACTGCTTCATGTGGTTTCAGGGCATTGTATTCTTCCTTTCTGAAAAACATGAATTGTCCGTTGGCAGCCGAAAGTGACGGGTAGCCCGATTTCCTTACAAGCACAAGTGGCAGCAGCGACAGAAGGATGTAATTCATATTGGGTACCGTTATCCATTCACCGATGTTCTTTATAATTTGTTTGGGGAAAATTGAAATCAGTCCGAGATCATGCTTTTCCGAAAAGCTTATGCTTCGCCCGATCAGATTGCCAGCCACCCTGACGTCAGCATCGAGGAAGAGCATGTAGCTGCCTTTGGCTTCGGCGGCAAGTGAGTGGCATGCATAATTCTTTCCCAGCCATCCTTCGGGAAGCATTCCGGAACCGATCATCCTGATCCTGTTGTCGCATCTCGAGTATTCGTCGACTATTTGTGCCGTTTTGTCTTCGGATTGGTCGTTATAGACGACTATTTCAATGTCTTTGTAATCCTGATGTATCAGATCATCAAGAAGATTGCCGATGTTATGCTCTTCATTCCTTGCCGGAATAAGGACCGACACCAGCGATGAGTGAGTCTTCCTTGTTAAGGGCAGACTGGTTTCGGCGAGAAGGTTTGCCAGTGAGACGATCAGCTGGATGGCTGTGAAAGTCAGGATAATATAGGCCGCTATCACCATCATTCCTGACTTTTGGAAATGTTGACCGCCACGCATTCTGAATAAAACAGGTTGAATTCTTTCTGAATAGTTACGGTGCTGAAGTCAGATCCGCTGTATTCTTTCAGGTACATATACAGTCCGGGCTTTTGATTTGAGAAGTAATCGACCAGGTTGACCAAGAAAATTATCTGTGGCCTGGTGACTGCCTTTTTCAGAACATATTCAATTCCCTTTTCAAAGATGAAAGCATTTTTGTAAATCGATTCTATCCGGCCCTGGGGGAACATCAGCACCAGGTTGTTTTTATCGTTAAGCAGTTCAGCCGTGTACTTTAGCGATTCGACTATGCTTCTTGAGCCTTTTCTGACTGAGTAACCTCCGGATTTATTTAAATACATGTGTTTCCTGAGCTCTTCCTCAAGCATCATGAAGAAGAAGAATTTATGGTGGAGCAGTTTCAGATTGAGGTAAACCACCCAGAACCCGTCCCACCAGCTGAAATGATTGGAGATCATGAGAATTGGCAGGCCCTTTTCTCTGAAATCGTGTGATATGTGTACCTGGTGAAAATGAATTTTGATCTTCAGCCACGAATAGAACTGAAAGAAGGGGTAGATTACCGGGTGGTGTGATGCTTTCAGTATCATCGGACAAATTTCAGGATAATTACAAGTATTATGAAAAAGACAGCCTGAACAAACAGTACGAAGGGGGCAATGTGGTTTTCTGTCCTTACGCCGGAGAGCCTCAGAAGCGAATGGAAAATGACTGCCAGAAGGAACCATGAAGCGTAATTCCTCCATGGAATCACATTGTCTTCAAAACTCCACATGTGCATCACGGGTGCAGCCTGTTCAAGTATCAGGTCGTATGCAAGCATCAGGGCCGATCCGGCAATGATCTTTAGAAAATCAGAAACAAGAAACCGGCAGGCAATAACAGCTGTACAATAAACCAGAAGAGCCCAGTTGGCTCCAATCATAAGAGGAGTTTCGAATATAAGAGGTCCCAGACCTGTTTCGTATCTGTAACTGCCGAATATCCTTCCGGTTTTTACTCCTATAGCCTCGATAATGAAGGCTGCGATGAAAATGAAAAGGAAAAAGAGAATCTCTTTTGCAGGATCATGGAATTTGTGGAAGATTATGACAGCGGCAATGCTCAGCAACAGTGCCACAGGAGTCAGCGAAGTGAATGTTTCCCTGGAAGCCGGTATTGCCATGCCGGTTATCCCGACAGAGAAAAATATCCCTAACAGGATCTTTGCTGTCAATATTCTGTCAGATAATAAATTCCTCATGCCTGATTATCATAATTACTTAAAATCTGTTTTTTCCGGAAGCAGTTCATTAACATAAGGTTTATCAGGATCATGCTGAAGCCGTAGGCAAAATCCTCTACCGGAATGGTTATAAGCCTTATGCCGGTTATTTCTTCCGGATTGTACCACACAACTTCACCTTCAATGAAGCTGCCTGTAAGTATTCCATTTACAATGATAAAGGGGATCAGGATTACCAGGAAGGATATATAAAACCTGTTCAGGAGCCTGTCTTTCATGAAATAAGAAATAACAAGAACCAATATCATCAGTAATAAATAGACCAGAGTGTATGACCTTCCGGGGTGGGTCAGGATACCCAGGGCCAGAACCAGTAAAAGTGTGATTGTAATTACGGTGGTAGACCTGTCGGAGAGCACTTTACCGGGGAAATATGCGATCAGGACATAATGAATGAAAATGCTTGCATACGGGATCACTATAAAAAACAACCACTCTTCCAAGGGCAGGCTCGCCAGAACAATCCCGGAATGATAGTCGGGATTGAAACCCCATATGTCCCTTTTTGCAAACCAGATATCGAAAACAACGAAAAATGCGCCGGTGATGAGCAACGAAGGAATCAGCGACGGCCAGTACTTGAAGAATGCCACCTTTCTGTCGAAGCTAAGGGCCAGCGGGAAAAACAATGAACATATCAGAAGAACGAGATAAAGTGGCATGCCGGTTATTTGAAGTACCTTCTGCTGAATATCAGAAGGCCGTAATTATTGAAATCCTTCAGGTTTTTTGGCTTATGATGTGCCATGTGCGCTTTCTTTAGCGCTTTAATATAGGCGCTTTTCGGATTCGTGAAGAAGGGAAGCCGCTGGCGATAAACAACGCCGTGAAAAATAAAATATATAAATCCATACAGGGTAATTGCTGCGCCGATGGCTATCATGTATGGATTGCCTGCCGATAAGCCCCAGATGATCAGGATTATTACAGGTGCTGCGAAGATCAGAAAGAAATAATCGTTCTTCTGCATTACCGGTTTGCCTGCAATGTCGGTAAGATGGTGATTCTTGTGAAGCGACCACAGAAATCCATGCATGACATACTTGCGATTTGACCATGCAACGAATTCCATAAAGGCGAATGCAGCAACAATTAAAAGTATGATCTTGATTATCATTTTAGTAAATTTAGCTTACACACTATGTATGCTTTAGCCAGCAGGGATAATTTTATAAAATCAGGCACCCTTACCCGTTGTTTCATAAGTTTTTCTGCAGGAGTCTTCCTGATTATTCCAAGCAGTTTTCTGTAATAGTAAAATGCTGTAAGGACTCCCAGTTGTGAATTATTGGGAAGTTTCTTTATTCCTGCGATTGCATCTTCAAACTCCTCTTCGACATCTTCGACTATCTCTTTCTTTGCTTTTTCGTCGAAATCCGAGGCGATTGAATTGTGGAAATATTTTCTTTTCAGGAGCTTTGTATCATCCTGGATGTCGCGAAGGAAGTTAACTTTCTGAAAAGCCGATCCCAGCCTTTTTGCAGGAGCCTCAAGTTCATTGTAAAGCTTCTCATTTCCCAGGACGAATACTCTGAGGCACATCAGTCCGACCACTTCTGCCGATCCGTAAATATATTCTGCAGTTTCGCTTTTGGTATTATGGTTCTGCTTTATGAGGTCGGTCTTCATGCTTGTCAGGAAAGCCTGAATCAGATTATCGGGGATACCGTATTTTCTGACCGTCATTTGAAATGAATTTAGCACCGGATTCAGGCTTATTCCCGACCTTATTGAATCATAATAGTCATTTTCGAATTTGTCGAGCAGGTTTTTCTTATCGTATTCGTGAAAAGTATCTACAATCTCGTCGGCAAACCTTACAAATCCGTAAATGCTGCATATTGCATCCCGGATACCCCTGTCAAGCAATCTGACAGCGCTTGAAAAGGAAGTGCTGTACGATCTGGTTACCAGACAGCTTGTTTTGAAAGAGATTTTATCGAAAAGGTTCTGCATTTTGTCCTTTGATTATCTTCCTTATTAATTTGCAGGCAGTTGGTGTCGCTTCAAACCAACCGCAAAATAATACTAAATTTTAAATGTAAATTCAGCATAAGATAAATTTTCCTTATCTTTTAGTCCTAAAAAAAACAGGATCTATGAAAGAAAGGGGAAGCCTTCTAATAGTAGCCATCCTTGCGGGGTCGTCTTTGCTTGCAATAACAGTATTGACTGCTTTCAGCCGACTCGTTCCGCAGGAAGATCTCAAAAGCAAATATGCCTACAAGGATTTTGAATCTGCTAAAAAATGCCGTTCCTGCCACCCCGGTACTTATGAGCAATGGTCGCAGTCGCTGATGTCGCAGGCTTACACCCATCATTGGGATGAGATAGAATATTTCGACCTGGCGGTTAAGCACGCCGAGGCGAACCCCGACATGAAGGATGCTGTTGATGGCTGCAACGGGTGCCATACACCTCTAGCGTTTATGAGTGAAAAGAAATTCCCGCCACCCCGTCCATCTGAAAAGAGCATGGCAAACGAATCGGTCTCGTGTGAGGTATGCCATCTGGTCCAGTCGGCGCAGACAGATCCTCCGTACAACTTCAGCTATCTGATAGAGCCCGGGATGACTAAATATGCATTCAGAACTCCGGCGGTTGAATCCCCTGCTCACAAGATTGTGACAAGCGATTTTTACAAAACAACGGAGTTTTGTGGCAACTGTCATAATGAGATGAGTCCTTTCGGGGTATGGGTAAAAAGCACCCAGCTCGAGTGGAAGGAGGGGCCCTATGCAAAGGAGGGAGTCTTCTGTCAGGACTGCCATATGCCCAAAGGCGGACCTTATCTGAACGCCCTGATGACCAAGCCCTATGATGATGCAAGGCTTCATCTCTTTCACGGGGGACACGATCCGGGCAAGGTCAGGGGAACAATAGAACTCAGGATCGAGCCGGATATACGTGATACCGAACCGGGCGAAACCGTGATTTTTACGGTTGCCCTTTTCAACCAGAAGACAGGTCACAAATTCCCGACAGGTTCGGTCGAGGATCGTATTGCATGGCTTAGCGTTGAGGCAACCGATGCTAAGGGGAAAGTCTATCATCTGAACGTCGACCCTAAGGGTTTTGAAGGCGAGGAATATACGATTTCAGGTGATTACCTGGCATACCAGGATATGGCAGTTCCTCTGGGGCTGGCAGATTTCAAGGGAGTTCAGCGCGACGGGATACCTGCGGGGAACAGGATATTCCGAATGCCCTACTTCGATCCCGAGGGAAGAATGACGATGATGCAGTGGAATACGGCAAACCTGGGAGTTGATTACCGGATAGGCCCGAGGGAAACGAAAGTGGAGCGGTTTACTTTTAAAATACCCTATGACGCTGCTCCCGGAGAGATGAAGGTGAAAGCCACTCTTAACTATCAGCTTCTGGTGAAGCCGGTTGCCGATTTTCTCAAAGTGCCGGAGGATGAATCAGAGATCAAGCTTGTAAACGAACATTTTACCACAGTGGAAATATATCCGTAGTGATAATATTTTATAGTATTTGCCATCATAAACCTATTCATTATGAATATGAAGAACTCAGGATATTTAAAGGTCGTATTTCTTTCAGTGGTTATCGGCTGTTTGATTCCGGCCCCCAATGCCAAAGGCATTCCAGCCTTCGCAAGGAAATACCAGATAAGTTGTCAGGTTTGTCATTCGCCTGCTATGCCCAGGCTTAAGGCCTTCGGTGACGAATTTGCAGGCAACGGCTTCAGAATGACCGAATATGAATCGCCGCGGCACTTCATCCAGACCGGTGATGACAGACTATCGCTGTTCAGGGAGCTTCCGGTGGCTATTAGGATGGACGGGCATGTAACCTACAATTTTGACAACAGGGGAAGCTCCGATGTTGCAGCTCCCTTCGTCGTTAAGATATTGTCGGGAGGCGAGATATCCGACAAGCTATCATATTACTTCTATTTTCTGTTCAGCGAGAGAGGTGAGATTGCCGGGCTCGAAGATGCCCTTCTGGTTTACACCGATTTTCTTGGCACCGGAATAAACCTGACCATGGGTCAGTTCGCTGTTTCAGACCCTCTCTTCAAAAGTGAGTTGCGATACACACTGGAGCCATATAAGATTTACTCATCAAGACCGGGGACTTCAACCACCGACCTGAAATACGACAAGGGTTTGATTTTCGACAAGGGCTTCAGTACCGGTACGACCATTGTCGGGCAGATCGTCAACGGGAATGGGATAGGCGAAGCCGATGACGGCTACCTTTTTGACAAGGATAAGTACAAGAACCTTATGCTCAGGGTGAATCAGGATATCGGCCAGTTCATAACAATCGGGTTCTTCGGTTATACCGGCCGGGAAGTGGTATCTGACGCAATTTATTCAGACATCAGTGATATCCGGATGTTCGGACCCGACATTACTTTCGACTTTAATGAGAGATTTATGCTGAGCGCCCAGTTTGTAAAAAGGACCGATTCGAGGATTTTTGTGCCCAGCTTTCCTGCAGGTATGATGGAGGATGTTGAAACACTTGGAGCATTTGCAGAGTTAATTTATTCTCCGAAAGGAGATATGAGCAAGTGGTACCTTACAGGCCTGGTCAACTGGGTGGAATCGGATTATGATCCTATCGATTATGCTTCGGCAACATTGCATGCAGGGTATCTTCTAAGGCGCAACACGAGGGTTGTGGGCGAATTCACCCAGCAGTTCAGGGGAACTGACTATGGCAAGGTGAGCATGGGAGTTATAACGGCGTTCTGAGATATCTCTTCAGCTTGCATTTCTTCATCTGCTTTATTCCTTCTGTGACAGCCGCGGCATTAATAATTGCCCCGGCTTCATTTGTATGGGTATGATCTGTCAGAAAAAGTTTTGTTGACACCTCCTGCTGCCCCAGGGCTTCATATTTAACCGCAATGATCTCATTCAGGTCGATGAAACCGGCACCGGCGGCCTCAGCAGTTTCCCTGGCCCAGAGACCGTAATCGGCCGATGCCCTTGCCACTTTTCCGTTTTCCCATATATTACGCGGCACCAGCGAACAGATAACAGGCATGGCACCACGGGCTTTTGCATCGTATATATATTTCCGTAAATACCATCCATAGGTATGAACAGTCTCATGCTGCTTTGTGAGAATGTTGTCAATCTCCTCTGTTTCCTCACCTGTTCCCCTGAGGGTTCCCCTTGCCCGGCTGTCGTCATTAACAGGACTGCTGTCGTTGTGACCGAACTGGATTAAAACATAGTCGCCTGGTTTCAGTTGGGCAAGAACCTTATCCCATAGTCCCTGGGTTATGAATGTCCTGCTGCTTCGTCCGCCCAGGGCGTAATTCCTGATGGATACCTTTGAAGTGTCGAACATGGTGTGGAGATATGCTCCCCAACCCCATAATCCGCCATCCCCCTTTCCTGTTCCGTTCTTTACGGTAGAATCGCCTATCAGAAAAATTACCGGTTTGGCCTTTTTTTCGGGAAGGCTCCCGGCCGAGAGAAGAAAAATAGCAAGTGCCATGATTAAATAACGGTGCATAATTTTTTAGAAGGTTGTTGATGAAGTAAAGATATGTAAAAAACAGAAACCCCCTTCCCGGAGGGGAAGGGGGCGCTGTCGTCATGAATATTGTTTATTTCCTTCTTGAGGAAGTAGTTTCAGCCTTTTTGTCCTCCCTGGCTTTTGCTGCGCTGCTGCTTCTCTGCTTTACCACTGTCTCCTTTGCGACTTTGGTTTCGTTGCTCCTGCGGGAGGTTGCAGCCGGTGCTGAAGTCTGCTGTCTGCTGGTTCTGGTCGATTCAACCCTTGGTCCAGCCTGTGAGGAGGTGGCCGGTTTCGAGACCGAAGTCCCGGATGATCTCCTGCTGGTGCTGGTGCTCTGGCCTTCTGATGAACCGGATGTAGACCTGCGGGTATTACCGGTGGTCTGGCCTGTCTGGGTTGAGCTCCTGGTTGTTTCGGTAGCCGTGCTTCCTGCACGCCTTGAGGTGCTGGTTGCTGAACCGGCATTCTGGTTCTGCTGGGGAGCTGCCTGCGAGGAGCTTCTCCTGGTAGTTGTGGTACCTTGCTGGGTCATGCTCGATGCCCTGTCGGGGTGCACTTTTGCGTAAAGGGCTTCACCTTCCCTCCTTGACTCGGGACGCGAGTAGGTGGTTTTGTATTTACCCTCGTTGATATTGACTGTTACATTTCTGGAGTACATCCTCTTGTCGCGGTAGTAGAAGTCATTCCATCCGCTCCATCTGGGGCTGTGGTAAACCCTGTAGTGAGCGTAGTAGGTAGGATACCAGTGGTAGTGATATCCGTAATAGTAGTGCCAGTAGTACGGGCTCCAGGGGCGCCAGTAGGAGGGGTAGTAGCCCCAGTACCACGATGAGCGCCATATTGTGTAGTTGGGGAGGTAGATGTACCTTACCACCGGCCAGGCGTCAATTGCCACGTAAGTGGTTCTGACTGTTTGTACATTCTGCTTTTTAGCCCTGCCGGTATAACCCGGATTCGGGGTTTCGGCCAGGTAGGGTTCGATTATGTAGTTTCTGCCGTAAAGAGCTTCATCACCTATCAGTTGTATCTGAACTGCGCCGTCGCGGAACTTTTCAACGGTGAACACGGCTACATCCTGGCTGTCGTCGCGGTCGAGCACTGCCTGGAGCACTATTGTGTGAACATTCCCTTTAACATAGTCGATCACCTTTACGTAATCGATGTAGTTATCGTTGTTGAGATCCAGGTTATTTATCCTGGAGTTTTCATCGTTAAGGCTTCTTTCGAAACCTTCGAGTGTTTCTGACTGCTGGAATAAATTCATTACTGCGTACAGGTTGAAGTTATCGCCGGGGAGTCCGAGATATTCATCAGGATAATCCTGAGCTTTTGCTGCTGTCCCGATCGCAACTATTGCTGCGAGAATCGAGGTGATTAAGAACTTTTTCATGACGTTGTTGTTTAAAGAACTTGTTACAACCTTATAATGGCAAAACTTGTGCCAATCCTTTAAAAGCGTAAAAACATCAAATAAATTGTATGCTTAACAGCGTTGATTTTCAGCGTTGCCGGCGGCTTCAGCGAAATTGCCGACGGCTTCCAGGTGGTCTTCGTTTTCGTTGCTGGTGGCTTCGGTATTGCTGTAGGCTTTTTCGTTGCCGTCGGCTTCAGCCGACGGTAGGAGGCTCTCTTCCTGTTGTGGGGCTTTAGCCCCTTGTCCTTTGGAATGGGACTAAAGTCCCTATAAAAAAAAGGGGGAGGGTTACCCAGCCGTCAGCTGAAGCTGACGGTAACTAAAGAACGTATTCCACAGAAATTCAGGCTAATATTCAAGAGATATTTAAAGTTATTTCCGTTGTAGTTGCTGTCGGACTCAGCATTTCCGTCGCCGCCAGCGTTGTCATCAGCTTCATCATTTTTCGTCGGCTTCATCATAGCAGTCAGATTCAGCCGACGGCAGAGGATTATAAACAAATATTTAAATAATTAATAATGTACGAGCAAAAAGAAATTCAATTTATTAATTTTGAGTAGGAACCCCAAAAACTAATAATGCCATGATCAGATACATTAATGTAGTCCTTTTTGCTGGGATGCTGGTAATGAACTACCTTGCAAATGCCCTTCCGCTTAATGGCAAAACAACAGGCGAATTATCCGACTCCTTTCCCAACCTCTTTGTTCCTGCCGGACTGACTTTTTCAATCTGGGGGGTGATTTACATCCTCATTCTCCTGTATGTCATTTTTCAGTTCAAGGACTCAAATGCACTGGCCGTATCGCAGGTCAGCCTGGCGTTCGGTATTTCATGCATACTCAATGCCCTCTGGATAGTATTCTGGCATTACGGGAGGCTGCCTCTTTCCCTTCTGGTGATGGCCGGATTGCTTGCTTCACTTATTTATATAAATATCGCAATCCGTGATTTGCCTTTCGGAATCATTAAGGCTTCCTTCGGAATTTATCTCGGGTGGATCTGCATAGCCACCATCGCCAATGTAACCGCAGTACTGGTGACCACCGGATGGAACGGATTCAATATATCACAGGAAGCATGGACAATTATCATGATTGCGGTCGGCACCCTTCTGGTAGCAGCAACCATTTACAGACTAAAGAATCCCTTCCTGGGACTTGCCGTGGTATGGGCTTTTCTGGGAATTGCTATAAAGCGACAGGATGACTACAGGACAATTCTGATCACCACCATAGTTGCAATAGTAATCATAAGCGGAGTAACCATCTGGGGTTTTATGAGAAAAAGCATCGTTTAGCAGGATACTCCTGCCTTCTCACCCAGGGATCTGCGGCTTTCAGGACAGAACTCATTTTATAAGTCTGAAAAGATCCTTTTCCGACACAATGGGATGGATTCCTGCTGTCTTTTCGTTATGAACAAAATCTGCCAGCGAGCCTGCAAAAAGTATACTTCCGGAAGGGAATACTCTTTTCAAATCGGTGACGAATTCTTCATAATCACCGGCAGAGATGCCCGACAGGGCTCCGGTAATAATGAAATCAGGATTCCATGATTTTAAAGCCGTGTCCACTGCTGAGAGGGGAGTTGATTGCCCCAGATAAAGAACTTCATGGCCGCGGGAGCGAACGATATATGAGTAAAAAAGCAAACTCAGATCATGATATTCATTTTCAGGCAGGAACATAAGTATCTTTTTCCCAGCCGGGGATTTCAAAGGAGAAAGGCTGTCATATGCAGACATCAGCTTCCGTCTGATGATACCTGAAATGAAATGTTCGAACGAGACATCTGCCGAACCGGTATGCCACATTAAGCCCACCCGCCGGAGAAACGGAAATACCACAGATGAGATCGTCTTTTCAAACCCCCTGCTTACAATAGATTTCAGAAGTATTGTATTTACATCGGCCTCGTTGAATTCCGACATTGCCCTAACAAGTGAATCTGTAATGATATCGTTGCCGGTAGCTCCGGCGGCAACTTCGGATGCCTTTATTTCGAGGGCTTTCGCCGGCATCGAAGCTATCTTTGAGATTTTGACCCCGGATTTGTGAAGTATTGAAATGTTTATAATCTTTTTCAGATCATCATCTGTGTACCATTTCCTATTGGTGTTTGTACGCAGGGGTTTGAGAAGTCCGTATCTCTTTTCCCAGATTCTGATAGTGTCGCACCTTATCCCCGACAGCCTTTCAAGATCACTGAGCTTATACTGTGCCATTATGACTGCATTTTGCTGTGCATGAAATTAAACAATTGAATCTGAAAGTAAAAAAAAAGGACCCCGCATGGGCGGGATCCCCGTTGTTAGCTCATACTTGTTTAATTAAGGGAGCAACACTTCGTCTATCACATGTATAACTCCGTTTCCAGCCTGAACATCAGTCGCAATAATGTCGGCTGTGTCGTTAAT
>JAFGXK010000013.1 GCA_016936695.1 Bacteroidales bacterium
GGGGATATAGAAAGCTTTGAAATTATTATAGTCCGTTGCAGGGACCCAGTATTTACCATCCGGATCGCCTTCCTTAAGTAGCTGAAAGTTATTGAAGAATGTCTGGTCATTTTTTATTATCTTGCAGATCATGAAAGGAAAAGGTAACAAGCGACTGATAATAGTATCGAACCGTCTGCCGGTCAAAGCAGAGATACAGGACGAAGTAATTCATTTCGAGAAGAGCGCCGGCGGACTGGCAACCGGACTTAACTCATTGCCTACCTCCTATGAAAAACACTGGATAGGCTGGCCGGGAATATATACTGATAATAACGAGACCGAAAAGGAACTCGATCTTTCTCTCGGATCCTATAATTTTCATCCGGTATTCCTTACAGAGGATGATATGGAGAATTATTACGAAGGTTACAGCAATTCAACTCTGTGGCCCCTGTTCCACTATTTTTATATCTATACGGTTCACAGCGATAAATACTGGCAGGCATATAAAAAGGTAAATGCACTTTTCCTTGAAAAGGTGCTTGAGGTGGCCACAAACAAGGACATCCTCTGGATCCAGGATTACCACCTGATGCTGCTGCCAATGATGGTCAGGGAACACCTGCCGTCAATCAGGATAGGCTTCTTCCTTCATATTCCCTTTCCCTCATACGAGCTCTTCAGAACCCTCGAGAACAGGGAAGAGATTCTTGATGGCCTTCTTGGATCCGACCTTATTGGATTCCATACCTTCAATTACATGAGGCATTTCATAAGCGCACTGGCCAGAATAACCGGGATAGAATCGGACGATAATATGTTCCACTATGGCAACCGTACCCTGTCGGTTGACACTTTCCCGATGGGCATTAATTATGATAGTTTTTATAAAGCCTCCAAACAGCCTGAGGTAAAGAGATTCACATCCTCATTCAGGGAAAGATACAGCGACAGGAAAATTATACTTTCAGTCGACAGGCTCGATTACAGCAAGGGCATACCGGGACGGCTCGAAGCTTTCCGCCTGTTGCTTGAGAATCATCCAGAATGGATAGGCAAGGTGTCGCTGCTGATGATCCTTGTCCCGTCACGCGACAGCGTTGACAGGTATAACGACCTAAAGACGACAATTGATGAGCTCACCGGAAATATAAACGGGAGCTTTTCACAGCCCGGATGGATACCAATTCACTACTTCTACAAGGGATTTTCATTTAACGAGCTTACAGCCTTTTATCACGAAAGTGATGTCGCCCTGGTAACCCCTCTGCGCGATGGCATGAACCTGGTCGCCAAGGAATATGTGGCAGCCAAAGCAAAAAAGCCGGGAGTGCTTATCCTCAGTGAGATGGCCGGCGCTGCCATTGAACTTACTGATGCTCTATTGGTCAATCCCAACAATACGGGTGAAATTGCCGCTGCTCTCAACACGGCTTTGCTTATGCCTGAAAAAGAGCAGAAGGCAAGGCTGACAGGAATGCAGAAGAAGCTCAGAAAGTATGATGTGGTGCGATGGGCCGGTGAATTTATCGACAAGCTTGAAAAGATACATCTCCGGCAGAGAGATTTAAAAAGAAAATATCTCAGTCAGTACCAGGCTGACGAAATTGCCCGGGCATTCATGAAAGCTGGCAGAAAACTTATAATACTCGATTATGACGGAACCCTTGTTCCTTTTGTTAATGATCCGGCTAAGGCCCTTCCGGGAACGCCACTGAAGGAGCTTCTGGAGAATCTGTCCGGTACTGAAGGTGTTGAACTGGCAATTGTCAGCGGTCGCGACAGTGATTTCCTGGAATCAGCACTGGGATTCCTTGATATTTCGATTTTTGCAGAACACGGAGCCATGCGAAGAGTAAAAGGGAAATGGCAGAGCCTTTACAGAAAAGATCTCTCATGGCAGCCTGAGATTATCAGGATAATGAAGGAGATTACCGACAATACCCCCGGCTCACATATAGAAAAGAAAAAGACATCGCTGGTATGGCATTACCGTAGTACCGACAGATGGCTTGCCGACCTCAGGGCGGCACAGCTGATCAACATACTCATTTACCCCTGTACACGACGGCAGCTTCACCTTATGAGGGGGGATAAGATTGTGGAAGTAAAACCTTCAGAGTACACAAAGGGTTCAGCTATAAGAAATTTTTTCAATTCGGGCGATTATGATTTTATCCTTGCTGCAGGCGACGACACTACCGACGAAGACATGTTCGACGCGCTGCCTGAAGGTGCGGTTACAATAAAGGTGGGCAAACCTTCCGAAAAATCACGTTACACTGTCCTGAACAGCGGTGAACTTATCAGATTGCTGAGCTCATTCCAGAAATAATAAAATAATGAAGATATCAGATTACGGCATTACGGGAAACTGCCGCAGCAGTGCCCTTATTTCAAAAAACGGATCAATAGACTGGTGCTGCCTTCCCGATTTTGACTCCCCATCAGTGTTCGGACGGCTGCTGGATGAGGATATCGGCGGATGTTTCGCTGTCAGACCGGTTGGTGATTATGCCACCAGACAGACTTACATGAATAATACAAACATCCTTGAAACCCGCTTCACTTCTGCAGATGCTGAGTTCTCAATCTACGACTTCATGCCTGTTTACCGGACCGATGAGAGCAGTTACTACAATGCACCGGAAATATACCGTATCATAAAGGTCTTAAGGGGGACTCCTTCCATTACAATCGACTACCGGCCTGCTCTTAATTACGCCCGGCCGACAACAGGGATAATTAACAAAACCTACATCAAGCATTTCACTACGGAAGGACGATACGAATCGATCTATCTCTATACCTCTCTTCCCAAAGATGATGTCATGAAAGGCAATGTCATCCGGCCTTGTGAGGAGAGCTTCCTTTGTGTCGCTTATAACCAGAAGCTGGTAAAGATGACCATGAAGCGGGTATGGCTCGAATTCCAGCGCACAAAAGTCTACTGGATGAACTGGGCAAACCGCACCCTTTCATTTCCAAAATACGGGGAAGAGATAATGCGCAGCTCGCTGCTTCTTAAACTGCTGACTTACGACAGGTCAGGAGCGGTAATAGCCGCACCGACAACATCACTTCCTGAAACAATAGGAGAGACCCGAAACTGGGATTACCGGTTCTGCTGGATACGCGACGCTTCGATGGTGATAAAAGCCTTCCTTCATATCGGACATATTAATTCGGCACAAAGATTCCAGAAGTTCATCCTGAGTGTCAGCCATGGCAAGCAGGAGGAAATCCAGATCATGTACGGCCTTCGCGGAGAAAGAGATCTGGAGGAGAAAATTCTTGAACATCTTAAGGGATTCAATGACTCTCCCCCGGTAAGAATAGGCAACGGGGCATACTCGCAAAAGCAAAATGATATTTACGGAGTGCTGATCGATGCGATTTACCTGTCGTTTCAAAAGTTTCCCTCAACACTCGACACTTCCGAGGAGCTCTGGACCCTTGTTCGCAGCATTGTGGCCCTAGTGGCCAGACACTGGCATAAACCCGACAGAGGAATCTGGGAAATCCGCGGCTCCGAAAGACACTTCGTTTACTCCAAAGCTATGTCGTGGCTGGCTCTCGACAGAGGGGTTAAAATAGCCAGGATGCTCGACAGGGATTTTTATGTGGATGAGTGGACGGCTCTCGCCGAAAAGATCAGGGAAGATATTTTTACCAATGGATGGGACAAAGAGATCGGGGCTTTTGTACAGTACTACGGGTCAAAACACCTTGATGCGTCCAACCTTCTGCTCGATGAAATCGGCATTGTTGAGGCTGATGACCCCAGGTATGTAAGCACTGTTCTGAGAACAAAGGAGGAGCTTTGCCGGAAGGGGTTTATGTTCAGGTATCTTAACGAGGACGATTTCGGGGTGCCAAGGAGCTCATTCGTACTGTGTACCTTCTGGCTGGTGAACAGCCTTTACAGGATCGGACACCGGAAAGAAGCAGTTGAGATATTTGAAAATATCCTGAAATGTTCAAATCATCTCGGGCTGCTGAGTGAACATATTGATATCGAAACAGGGGAACTTCTGGGTAACTTCCCCCAGGCATATTCCCATCTGGGATTGATACAATCGGCGCTTCTTCTTAACGGAGAAGAGGTATCTTTTGAAAATGAGATCTTCAGATTTATTAAACCGTAGACTGTTTTCCCCAGCTGTCCTTAAGTGATACAGTCTGATTGAACACCAACCTTTCCGGACTGCTGTCGGGATCTAAACAGAAATATCCGAGCCTCTGGAACTGGAATTTGTCACCCGGAAGAGCTGAGGCCAATGATGGCTCCAGTTTGCCCGTAATAATTCTAAGGGAACCAGGATTGAGGAACTCCCTGAAGTCGTGATCCTTCTGACCTGCCGGATCCTCATGGCTGAAAAGCCTGTCGTAAATCCGGACTTCTGCATCTATGGAGTGAGGAACTGCAACCCAGTGAAGGGTGCCCTTGACTTTCCGGCCTGCTTGCTGACCTCCGCTGCGGGTCTCAGGATCATAAGTACAGTATACCTCGGTTAGTTCACCAGTCACAGGATCCTTCTTGAAGTCGTTACACTTAATTATATAGGCCCCCTTGAGCCTTACCTCCCTGCCCGGAGCAAGCCTGAAATATTTATTTGGCGGATTCTCCATGAAGTCTTCCTTTTCTATATACACCTCTCTCTCAAAGGGAACCATCCTGCTGCCCATCGACTCGTCCTCGGGATTGTTGATGAGCTCCATATTCTCTGTCTTTCCTTCGGGATAGTTGGTGATCACCACCTTAAGAGGATTGAGCACGGCAAACACTCTCTTTGTCCTCAGGTTGAGGTCATCGCGTACGGCATGCTCCAGAAGGGAAACGTCATTAATTGCCTCCACCTTTGTATATCCAATGAGGTCGATGAATTTACGGATCGATTCAGGAGTATAGCCCCTCCTTCGCAAACCGCAAAGGGTGGGCATCCTGGGATCATCCCAGCCCGAAACCCTTCCTTCCTGAACCAGTTCGAGAAGTTTTCGCTTGCTCATCACGGTATAGGTAAGGTTGAGCCTGTTGAATTCTATCTGCCGCGGCCGGTAATCGCTTGTCTTAAGCTGATCGACAAGCCAGTCGTAAAGGGGACGGTGAACTTCAAACTCGAGCGTACAGAGTGAATGGGTTATCCCTTCGAAATAATCGCTTTGCCCGTGCGCGAAATCGTACATCGGGTATACTTTCCAGGTTTCACCAGTCCGGTGATGAGAAGCCTTGATGATCCTGTATATTATCGGATCGCGCATCTGCATGTTGGGTGAAGTCATGTCAACCTTTGCCCTGAGAACCCTGCTTCCCTCATCAAATTCGCCGGCGTTCATCCTTTTAAAGAGATCGAGACTCTCTTCAATCCTCCTGGAACGGTAAGGACTTTCGATCCCGGGCTGGGCAGGTGTACCTTTCTGAGCCGAAATCACATCGGCAGGCTGATCATCCACATAGGCCAGTCCCCTTTTTATCAGGTCGACGGCAAAGTCAAACAGTTTTCCAAAATAATCCGAAGCATAATATTCCCTGTCTTCCCAGTCGAAGCCCAGCCACTTTATATCCTCCTTTATCGAATCGATATACTCCAGCTCCTCCTTTATCGGATTGGTGTCGTCGAAACGGAGATTGCAC
>JAFGXK010000145.1 GCA_016936695.1 Bacteroidales bacterium
AGGTTGCCGTGTTGGTGCAACCCGACAGTTATCCTCTATAAAGCCAGTCTCATTTGTCTGGCTGTTAACTCCCGCCAAAGCTTTGCTTCCTTCACGTGCCTGCGTATCCAGAAATACTTTCCGTATTCCGGCAAGTAAGGATTTGCATCTGCTTTGATCTTTCTGTGTCTCCTGATTCCTATGGAACAGACTCTGATAATCTGGTATATTTTAACTTTATTCTTGAGTCTGGTCTTTACTGCAAAAATACCCTTTTTACCAGCCATTGTCCAATACTTTTTAGACAACCATTCTTTGGATTTATGAGGGTGCTTTTTGCGAACCATCCGCCATAGTTGTTCATAGACATAATTGTCAACACGACTGAACGCCTCCGATGCCACCACATGACGATGATAATTTGCCCAACCTCTTAGCAGATCGTTGAGCTTCCGAATCATCAGGTGAATCGGTCCATTCCGGTATTTTCGGATTACAGCTCCTGCTTTCCGCACGAGGGCGAGAACTCCCTGTTTGGACGGGATAATGCGCAGTGTATTCCCGTGCTTGCGGAACGTTTGGCCGAGGAACGTGAATCCGTCTCTGATATAGGTGATCTTCGTCTTATGTGCTGATAGTTGAAGACCCCGCTCGGAAAGGAACTGTTTCACTGCCGGCAGAACATATTTCTGCAGGATTGTTTTTGATTTTCCTGTGATAATAAAATCGTCCGCATAGCGAATGAAATTGACTCTTGACCGCCAGGGTACTGACTTGCGCACGATTCTTTCCAGGCCGTCCAGCGTCATATTCGCAAGGGTAGGGCTGATTACACCTCCCTGCGGTGTCCCTTTCTTTGTCGGATATGCAATACCTTTGTCCACATATCCGGCTTCCAGCCATTGACGCAGTATTCTCTTTTCAATAGGAATGTGTTCCATCAACCATGACTTTGATATATTGTCATAGCATCCGGTGATGTCGCCTTCAAGTACCCATGTTGCTGAATTCGGTTTGGATAGCGCATTAAATGCCGCTGCAACCGCATCCGCACAGGATCTGCCTTCCCGAAACCCGTATGAATTCCTGTCCGCTGTTGTTTCTGCCACAGGAGCCAGGGCAAGCTTGTACAGTGCCTGCATGGCTCGGTCATACATGGTCGGAATGCTCAGAGGCCGCATCTTTCCATCCTTCTTTGGGATATACGTTCTGCGCAATGGTTGTGCTTTATATCCGTGTTGACGCAAGGCTTTTATCGCCTCTATTTTGGCTCGGGCGCCTTTCCATACGACGCCGTCTACACCGGGAGTATGCTTTCCCTGATTTGAGGTCACCCGTTTGACAGCCAGTGCCTTGGCGTAGAACGAGTGGGTCAGAAGCCATTGAAGGGAATTGACCCTTCCGTACTTTCCTTCCTTAACTGCCTTCGCAATACGCATCTGGAGTCTTCGAACTTCTCTTTCGGCTTTCTTCCAGTCTATGGAACGCCATCTGATTTCTGCTGAAGTTGATGAGCGCACTCCGCCGAGGCGGATCATTTGCTTTCCCATCTTATGAAAATTCCCCGGATTCTCTTGCGATGAAACACCTTCCGGACGTCAGCATCTACTTCTTTCCAGCCTGTTGTCTGAAAATTTTCGATTGAACCTGAATTTCAGATTCTATTCCCGATATTACCTCAGGGACTTTCGCTTCTTCCGGTTTCTTACCGCTGCAGCCCCAACAGCTTGCCTTACGGTTAGCCTGCCCTGCTTTGCACAGGGCGGGGGAGCAGCCTTTCCACGTTCCGCATCATTGATCACCATTAAGTCACTTAGGTGAGCCCTCTACGCCGGTGGTACAACAGTTCCGTACAGGCAGTTATAAGACCTGCATCCTGACCACCTGTGCAAGCACGAGGAAGCACAGTTAAAACCTTTATCCGCCTATGGAGGATATTAATCCCGGTAGGTTCATTTCAGTTGACGACGCTTGCGGACTTTCGATTAATCTCACCCTATGACCTCAGACCCTTGCCCTTAACTCCGCGGGATTCGGAGATGGGTATCCGCCTCACGGTTTCCACCCGTTTCGGTACTTTGTCAGATGGGCTTCACACCCCGTCATCAGCGCAACGGCAGCATGCCATCTTAGGGTACTGACAGGAACATATCAGGTTTAGCCAAAGAATATTTTCTTCTCTAAACAATCAATAATGCGACTTCGTGTCGCACTATAACGACTATGATAAGCGGCGTAAACCCGACAGAACAGAAGCCGAAGCGAAAGATTCCAACGAACTTGGTATTGCCAAGAAACGTAACGGGTTTATGTCCGCTTCATCATATGGTTATATGACAAATAGTTAATAGGCGACGCTGCAATTAAGCCATTGATCGCAAAAACCGTAGTCAGACGGATCCGATTTATCCAGTCTTTTATCTATGGGTTTTCAGCGTACCTATTTTGCGCTAAATTTTATCTCTTCCAGGAGAACCTCTGCCTTTTCCCTTCCGTATTTATCAATCATCTCGTCCCAGATCGGTGAATTCCTGAGCTCCTTTTTAAAATAATATTGAAATAGGTCCAAAAATTTACCTTTTGTACCAATAGCCGGGACAAAAGCATGTAACGCCTCCACTGGCCGGTCTTTCCCTGAGCCCTTCCTTTTCCCTCTGACCTTTTTTTTCTTACGTTTATGATGTGTCAAAACAGAACCTTATTTCACCCTTATGACATTTCGGACAAATATGATATATAAACGGTGCGACTCGGTCCATCCAGTTATTTATTTCATCTTCTATTGATTGAGCCATCGCCTCGAACTGTTCACGAATCATCTGTATTTTCTCAGAACGAAAGCCAGTATTTAAAAAACCGAAGTGCCTGATCTTCCTGAAACCAGAGGGGAGGATATGCCAGAGGAATCGCTGTATAAAAGTATCTTTATCCAGCGAAAAAACCTTCTGTTTCCCGTTATCCTTATAATCCTTTCCACTGAAAAGAATACGGTCATCCCGGATATCAATCAGCCGGCTATTGGATATAGCTACCCGGTGTGTATATCGTCCAATATACTGGAGTACTTTCTCCGGCCCTGAAAATGGTTTCTTCGCGTAACAATACCAGGACTCACGTCCGAGCTTATTGCAAAACCTTCTAAATTCTAACGGCGTGGAGATCTCTTCCAACTGACCTGGAAAAACAAGTTTGTTTTCATCATACGCCTTTTTGAGCAATTTTATGAATCGTCCTCGAATAGTCCGGGAGACCGCTTTAGCCGGAAACAGAAATTTGTGCTGATAGGGTAGATTGATCCACTTATCCCCTTTGAGTCCGCCGCCGGTGATGATATAGTGGATATGCGGGTGATGCCAGAGTGATTTACCCCATGTATGAAGAACACCAACAAAACCCAACTGTGCCCCTAAAAACTTTGGATCCTTTGAAAAAGCATTTAATGCCTGGCTTGTGGCTTTAAAGAAAATATCATAAATCACACTCGGGTTGAACAGGCATAGCATAGAAATCATATCCGGCATGGTAGAGACAAAGTGATAGTAGGGTATGGGCAACAATTCTTTCATCCGGTCAGTGACCCACTTTAACTTTTTGGAAGTCGAGCACTTTGGACAATGTCTGTCTCGACAAGAATTGTAGGCTATGACCTCATAGTCACATTCAGGGTTCGAACACCGCTCGATGTGAGAGCCAAGACGGCTGGTACGACAATATTTTATCGCCCCAACGACCTTGTGTTGGTGTCTGCTCACATTGTGTGTGATGATGTAATCGTCCCAGTATTTATTAAAAATATCAGCCATTTCCAATTTATTTTGAGGGCTATAACTCAATTTATCTTATTGTTTTGACTGTTTTTATACTTCATATAACGCGATTTTCACAGGTCGAACCGCCAACAGTTATTTCAAAGAAAACAAGTGATTCCAGAGATCTAAAAAAATAAGAAAAAATGGCACGCGGTTCGATCCTTGTGCAAAATTTTGTTAGCTGATAAGACGTTAGTGATAA
>JAFGXK010000146.1 GCA_016936695.1 Bacteroidales bacterium
AATCAACCGTTTTCGTGAATGAAAAGGAAGCAGGATCGTGCAATAGTCTTTCCACCCCTCATGAATATGATATAACCAGTCTCCTGGGGCCCGGCACAAACCGTATTTCGGTAAGGATAGACAACAGTGTAATTATTCCCATCGGAGTCAATTCGCACAGCATAAGCGATCACACCCAGTCGAACTGGAACGGGATTACCGGGGGGATAAAACTGGCAGCAACTTCCGGGATTTATATAAATGATATCAGCATTTTCCCGGATCCCGATAAGAAAGTAGTCGAGGTCGTTACAAACATTAAGAATCCGGGAAACATTGATTTCAAAGGAAAACTATTTCTAAAAGCGGAGACATTCAATACATCAGAAGTAGAAAAGCTCCCTGAAATTAACACCAACGTTATAACAAAAGAAGGTGAGCATCAGGTCAGGATCAAATATAAGATCCACAATCAGAAGCTTTGGAGCGAGTTCAGTCCGAATATGTACAGGATGACAATTGGGCTTGCTGAAAAAGGGAAGGTTATCGACAGCAGATCAGTTGATTTCGGCATCAGGGATTTCAGGACGAACGGAACCAGGTTTGAGGTTAACGGACAGCCGGTATTTCTCAGGGGGACAACCGAATGCTGTATTTTCCCTCTTACAGGCTATCCTCCTGCGGATCAGGAGTCGTGGGAAAGGATTCTTGGCACCTGCAGGGAATATGGGCTTAACCATGTGAGGTTTCATTCATTTTGTCCTCCGGAAGCCGCCTTTGCTGCTGCTGACAAGCTGGGCATCTATTTCCATATAGAGTGCGGTTCATGGGCAAATCAGGGAGCTGCGGTGGGCGACGGCGGACCGGTTGACAAATTCATATATGAGGAAGGAGACAGGATTATACGGGAATATGGCAATCACCCTTCATTCTGTATGCTTGCATACGGCAATGAGCCGGCAGGAAGGAATCAGAACAAGTTCCTCGGCGAACTCATAACATACTGGAGGGCAAAGGACAACCGCCGTGTTTATACCTCGGCAGCAGGCTGGCCTATCATTCCCGAAAACGACTACAACGTTCCGTCCGATCCCAGGATCCAGCACTGGGGCGAAGGGTTGAAAAGCATAATCAATTCACAAGCTCCGCAGACAATGTTTGACTTCAGGGATTATGTGTCACGTTATAAGGTGCCGACGGTAGGTCATGAGATCGGACAATGGTGTGTGTATCCCGATTTCAGGGAGACAGAACAATATAAAGGTGTTCTGAAGCCAACAAACTTTGAGATATTCCGGGAGACACTTGATGAACACAAGATGGGTGACCAGGCCGAGGCTTTCCTGATGGCTTCAGGCAAACTTCAGGCATTATGTTACAAGGCTGATATTGAGGCGGCTCTGAGAACTCCGGGCTATGCAGGTTTCCAGATGCTTCAGCTGCATGATTTTCCAGGCCAGGGAACAGCCCTTGTTGGAATACTGAATCCTTTTTTCGGAAGCAAGGGCTACATAACTCCTGAAGAGTTCAGGATGTTTTGCAGCGAGATAGTCCCGCTGGCCAGGATGGATAAGATGATCTTTACCACTGATGACGAGATTAAGGCAGACATAGAGATTGCAAATTTCGGAAAAGGACCGCTTTATCATTCAGGAGTGCTTTGCAGGCTGATCAATTCTGACGGAGTAACAGTCTCTCAAAAAGCATTCGTAAAAGATACTATATCGATCGGGAATTGCATACCTGTCGGCACTTTTACATTTGATCCGTCAGGAATACTGAGGCCGCAGAAGTTTACTCTGGAAGTTTCGGTTAGTGACTCCGGTATAAAAAACAGGTGGGAAATCTGGGTATATCCTCAGGAAGAGCAACCCGATCCGGGCAAGGTTCTTATTTCTGACCGGCTTGATGCCAGGAGTGAGGAAGAGTTGAGGAAGGGCGGATCGGTTTTGCTTCTTAACTTTGGAAAAGTAGCGAAAGAAAAGGGTGCTGATGTTGAGATCGGTTTCTCGAGCATCTTCTGGAACACTGCATGGACCAATAATCAGGCACCCCATACACTCGGGATACTTTGCAATCCGGAACATCCGGTTTTTGCACAGTTTCCCACTGAATATCACAGTAACTGGCAATGGTGGGATCCGGTATCCCATTCACAGGCAATGATAATCGACGGGTTCCCGCCAGAACTGAAGCCGCTTATCCAGCCTATCGACACCTGGTTTGAGAACAGGAGGCTTGCTCTCGTTTTTGAGGCCAGGGCAGGAAACGGGAAGCTTATTGTGTGCAGTATTGATATGAAGGATATTAAGGAAGACAGGCCGGCGTCGAAGCAGCTGCTCCGTTCCATGCTGACGTATATGAACAGTGATTCATTCAATCCCGGGACAAAAATTGATCTAAATCTGGTCAGAAGTCTTACCGGCAGATAGCGGAAATGCGCTGATTATAGGCCATATGGCTTAACTTTCATCAAATAACAACAGCGACTTGTCAAAACCCGATCATTCCTGAAAGAGCAGGCCTGCATGAAGTAAGGCGCTGATAATCAATATAAATAGTAGGATTTTCCCCTTCACCGTCTCTAGTCACTCATAAATCTGAATCGCTTTTTGACCGGCGGCTCCTGATTCAAAGCCACCGGTTTGTTTTATGGGATGACCGGCCGGATCCTATTGATAAGCGATGACAAAAGTATCATCCAAATGTCATATTGTGATCTTGTAATATATTGACAAACAAGATATAAAGCGGTAACATTACATTGAATTATTTACTTTCTGCGAACCAGTAATGGTTTAAGGCAAGGGAATAATTCCAAACTTTAAAATTACGACCGCAAATGAAAAGATTTCTGTTTCTCCCGATTGTTTGTCTGTTCGTAGCATGTTCGACTCAGCTGAAGACGCATTCTCACCTTATTGATAATAATAAGGTATCGTTGACGAGGAGGTATATTGGCAACTTCATCGATTATTCACACACCGGACCGGATTACTGTGCAAATGCTCACCTGTTATGGATCAGGACCACCCAGTTCAGTACTTTCGGTAGGCTTTCAGCTTTCGGGAAGGAATGTAAATTCACTCCCGGTGAAAGGATTTACCTCAAAAGGATGTATTCCGTTCCGAATGCATGCGGAGAATGGGAATACCAGATTGAGAATGATTCTTCAGTAGTTTACATGGTAAGCAAATACAAGTATGACAATAATGTGCTGGTACATGCATCTTTCTGAATGAATGGTAATTCAAGAGAGTCATTGATGGTAAAATTCATTGGTCAAAGCTTAAATTATGTTAGTCAAAAGTCACTATGAATGCATTGTTTAATTAGGTATATTTCACCAAATTTTATGTTAGTCAGTATATGAAAAAATCTTTACTCGTCCTTTCATTAGGCTTGGTCGTCAGTTGCATTTTCAGCACCTGCACAAACAGTAAGAATAATCATTTATCTGAGGAGCAAAACATGGTTTCCCAGGCGAATGACGGATCCTTCCATCTGAAGCTTGAGGAGGCTTCGTGCTACAGTGATCAGGATAATCCTTCCGCGAATACTGCGGAATGGGTTTTCGTTGTCCCTAATCCCGGAAGTTACAAGGTATGGCTATCGAGCGCGACTACCGACACGGTAAGGCTGAATTATACCAACAAGGTAAAGATCAGCCTTCTTGACCGCCATCTTGAAAAGGTTCCTGAATGTGACAAGATCATAAAAGACTGTACAGACGTATCATATCCTTATTTCAGGACTGATTCTTACATGGGTTCCCTTTATTTTCCTGAATCAGGTGAATACAATCTGCAGGTAATAAGCGAAAAGATAACTTCCGGAGGAGCAGACCGTTCAGCCACTTCAACGGAGAATACCAGATTGATGTCGCTTATTCTTGAACCGCTGACACGCTGATAAAAAAGGTACGCTCTGGCCGGACCAACAGTTATGGAGTCATGAAGAAAATTATTTACATAGCTATACTCCTTTGTCTGCACCAGCTTTCGACGGCACAGCAGCTGCCTTTGTACAGCCAGTACCTTTACAATAAATTCCTTATAAATCCGGCCATTGCAGGTGCGGATGGTTTTACCAGTGTTAACATAACAGCCCGAGAACAGTGGATAGGATATAACGGTGCCCCAAGGACCTATTCGGTAAGTTATCAGACCAGGATTCTGAAGAGATCGTATCAGCTGAAGCAGAATATTTTCAACAGGACTGTTTACAGGGCAAAAACACCGGGTAAGGTAGGGGCCGGAGGTTATGTCTTCAGCGACAGGAACGGACGAATTCAGAGGACAGGATTCCAGATGGCCTATGCCTATCATACCTGGATCGCTGACTATACCCAGTTATCTCTGGGACTTGCTATTACCGGTTATCATTTTAAGGTCGATGTTAATTATATAAATTTTGACGATCCCAATGAACCGTGGCTGAACAATGAGCTCAGAAGGGGCATTTTTGTGCCGGATACCGATTTCGGCCTTTATATCCTGGATCCCAAATTTTCTTTTGGTTTTTCAGCACAGCAGCTTTTTGGGGCAAATGTGAAACTTGGTGAGGCGGCCTATAAAAATTACTGGATGGACAGACATTATTATTTTACGGGGACATATAATTTTGAAGTCGGGGTGAGAAGTGAGTTGCAGCCTTCCATGCTTTTCAAGGTGTCGGAGCAGGTACGGCCTCAGCTCGATCTTGGACTCACCTATAATTACAACAATGATTTCTGGGCCGGTCTGGCTTACAGGACAGGAAGCGCCCTGATCGGACATATCGGGATGAGGCATTTCACCAGCCGTGTCAAGCTGACAAGCATGTATTTCGGGTATTCTTTCGACTGGACTCTGAATAAGATACAGAGAGCCACTTACGGGACGCACGAACTCACTGTGGCGATCAAGTTTGGTGATGTCGACAAGAGATTCAACTGGGTTGACAGGTTCTGATCTCCCGGGCTCTTCCATTTAGCATAATCATACGGTCATTCTCAGCACAAAAAACCATGCCGCCCCTACGGGATTGGGGATTAATCCAAACTTCGGCAGGCCGTAGGACTGAAATACTTTAGGGATGGGCGAAGCCCGTCCTTATGGCAAACCCATGATATTAAGCCCCGTATGGGGCG
>JAFGXK010000147.1 GCA_016936695.1 Bacteroidales bacterium
ATATTTACGGACACAAATATGTGGCAGCGGAGTCACTGACCGCCATAGGAAACGCATGGGGATACTCTCCCGAAAAACTGAAACCTACCGCTGACATGGAAATGGCTAACGGACTTAACCGTTTCGTTATTCATTGTTCCCCTCACCAGCCTGTCAATGATAAAATACCCGGACTAGGCCTGGGTCCGTTCGGTCAATGGTTCACTCGTCATGAGACATGGGCTGAACAGGCCGGAGCATGGATCGATTACCTGGCCAGAAGTTCGTGGATGCTTCAGCAGGGGGAATTCGTGGCCGATGTGGCATGGTATTACGGCGAGGATAATAATGTAACTGCACTCTACCATGAAAAGCTTCCCGATGTTCCCGAAGGATACAACTACGACTTTGTAAATGCTGATGCACTGCTGAACGTACTTGGTGTGGAGAAAGGGAAAATAACAACCCCTGCCGGCACAACCTACAGATTGCTTGCACTGGATGAAAATGCCCGCTATATGACACTCCCTGTTCTGAAAAAGATAGAAGAACTTGTGACTGGTGGAGCTGTTGTTGCAGGAGACAAACCTGTTGCAACACCCAGCCTCAGTGATGATACAGGCGAGTTTAAAAGCATTGCAGACAGGTTGTGGGCGAATGAAAACGCGGAAAACATTATCGGAAAAGGGAAAGTACTTGCAGGAATGAAGGTTGGAGAAGCTCTTGAAGCAATGAACATCATTCCGGATTTCTCTTATTCGAAGCCGCAGGATGACACAAAGCTGATGTTTGTCCACCGCAAAGCCGGCAATGCCGACTTCTTCTGGGTAAACAGCCGTAACGCGAGAGTACAGGATATCGAAGCCGAGTTCAGGGTTACCGGAAAAGAAGTTGAGATATGGCATCCGGAGACAGGCAGGATAGAAAAGGCATCATACGAAATCGGGGAAAGCAGTACAAAGGTTCCGTTGCATCTCGAATCAGAGGATGCTGTTTTCGTAGTTTTCCGCAACAAGGCACGTAAGGCTTCATTAACAATCCCCGCTCCGGTGGAAACACAGCTTGCATCCATTGATGGACCCTGGACAGTAAAATTCCAGGAAAAGAGGGGAGCGCCAGCAGAAGCAACATTTGAATCGCTAATTCCATGGAATGAGAATGCAGATAATGGAATAAAATACTTCTCGGGAACCGGAACTTATGTGAAAACCCTTAATGCGCCTGGAGAATGGTTCAGTGAAGGGTCTGAATTATGGCTCGACCTTGGTAGTGTAAAAAACCTTGCCGAGGTGATCGTCAACGGTCAGTCCTTAGGCGTTGTCTGGAAGACCCCGTTCCGTGTAAATATGACCACGGCTCTTAAGGAAGGAGAGAACACCCTGGAAATAAAAGTGACCAACCTCTGGGTAAACAGGCTCATAGGCGACCAGCAGCCTGATGCCGGAGAGAAGATCACCTATACGACGATGCGATTCTACAGAGCCGATGCACCACTTTTGCCTTCAGGATTGCTCGGGCCGGTGAGTCTAGTAAGCAAAGTCCTTTCCCTTTAGAAAACAGGTTGTCATGCACGGAATCTATCGGGAGCCTGCCGTAGAAAATTCGGATATAAACAAAAAATAATGATATGAACAGATTAATGCTCTTCCTGTTAGGTTCACTCCTCTTGCTTCCCTCCCCGTCGGAAGCCGGAATTTTGCCTACCAGGCTAAAATGCGAGAATCTCGACAATCCCCAGGTTGTGGATATTGTTAAACCCCGCCTTTCATGGGTCAATGTTGCAGGAGAAGGTGAAAGAGGACAGGTTCAGACCGCCTGGGAAATAAGAGTGGCAGGGACCAGGGAAAAATTGCTGAACGGACAGGCTGATTTATGGAATAGCGGAAAAGTAAATTCCAGCCAATCTGTAAATGTATATTACGAAGGCAAGACTTTAACATCAAGACAGCATTGCTGGTGGCAGGTCAGAACCTGGGAAAAAAGCGGAACCGTATCGGAATGGAGTGAACCTGCTTTCTGGAGTATGGGACTGCTGAGCCCCGGAGAATGGAAAGCCCTTTGGATAGGCGCTCCTTGGCAGGGCGAAGAACCAATACCCGACCCTGTCCGGGGTGAAAGCAGGCAGATGGTGCTGAAGGAAATGCCACCACCTGCTCCCGTGCTTAGGAAAAAAATCAATGTAACCAAGGAGATTAAGGAAGCCAGAGCCTTTGTTACCGGACTGGGATATTTTGAGTTTCATGTAAACGGTAAAAAAGTAAGTGATGATGTACTGGTTCCAAACCAGACAAACTATGGAAAAAGACCTGGCCTTGAAAAAGCCGGAATACCACTGCCCGACGATTTCAAAGAATACAGGGTCATGTACCTGTCATATGATATTTCAGATCTTCTGAAAAAGGGAGAAAACGTCCTGGGAGCAATCGTAGGCAATGGGTTTTACAACGCACCAATGAACTGGACCGAATCTTACGGAACACCGCGATTTTTAGGTCAGATTTACATAACTTATACTGATGGCTCCGAGGACATTATTGTTACTGATGAGAGCTGGAAAGCTTCCAAAAGTCCTATTGTCATGGATCTGATCTACCAGGGCGAACACTACGATGCCCGTCTGGAACAACCAGGCTGGGATGCTCCTGGTTTTGATGATTCAGCATGGCCTTATGCAACATTAAGAAAAAAGCCTGAAGGTATTATGAAGGCTCACATGTCGCCGGCCGACAAAGTTATGGAGAGTCTGAAGCCGGTAAACATAATCAAGAATTCAGACGGAAAATATTAATTTGATTTCGGTCAGGAAATCTCTGGTTGGGTCATGACTTCAGGCGTAAGGGGTAATGCAGGCCAGGACATTGCTTTTG
>JAFGXK010000014.1 GCA_016936695.1 Bacteroidales bacterium
ACTATATCGTATTTAAATTTGCATGTTTTCAGAAAGGCTTTCACATCTATGTGAACCGGCTTGATATTAGAAAATCCGATTCTTTCAATGTTCTGCCTTATCCAAGCAATGTGTTTATGATCTTTTTCAATCATATGCACCACCTCAACTCCCCTCGAGGCGAATTCAAATCCAATGGCTCCCGTCCCCGAGAACCGGTCCAGCACGCTCATTGATACAAAATCAACTCTGTTGTTCAGGATGTTGAACAGGCTCTCCCTGGCAAAATCAGTAGTCGGCCGCGCTTTTAAACCTGCAACCGGATTGATTATCCTTCCTTTATATTGTCCCCCGATTATTCGCAATTTACCGCACTGAATAGTAAAAGGAACCTGTGAAGCTCTGTCTCACTTAAGACGTAACTGAATGTATAATTTCCCTGGGGAAGGGCAAAACGGACATCAGTCAGATATTGGGAGAATCCATGAAGCAATGCTTCCTTTTCCTGCGTCTTGCCGCTCAGGTAAACGGTCTCATCCTGCCTTACATTCATTTTCTTAAGTACGTACAGGACAAAATACTCAATATCCGACCTGCTTTTAAAATTGAAGGTATTGCAGAATTTCAGTTCATTCGGATCAAAAATGACGGTGTCGAAATATTCCTTCTCAAAATGTATATGGACATTGTTTCCGGTCGACCTGCGGTTAAAGTGGACATACTGAAACAGTGGCTGCCGGGAATGCATAATGTTCCCTTCGGGAAACAGCCCCTTCAGCAGGTCAGCGAAACCTTCCTGAAGCGAAAAGATCGTATAAATGTCTGAATTCTTTATTTTGCTGATCATCACTCTCTCTCTGTCATTCTTTTTCTGGTTGAAGTCCAGGTATTCTTCCTTTCTCGAATCTTCAAACAAAGGTCCCGGAACCATTGTCGAACGTGGTGTCGGTGTAATGATATTCGTCTTTCTGAATTTTCTGATTAGAAAATCATCCTTTCTTATTATCTCATTCAGTCTATATGGATCAAACCTGGAATTATCTTCAGGTTCATACGACCTTAGCATTACAAACTTGTTTCTGAGCGTATCGAGTATGCAAAACGAGATATCATCAGAACTAACCTGCACCGATAACTCATAATTCTCGGTCGAGTTTATATCAAGCGTCTCATCATAGAGTTCCAGAAAGGGCATGTTAAGGAATGATTTCAAACAAATGTAGAAAATATCGGCGTTTCTGCAAGGATGAAGGCGAAATTATATGGGCGCAGTTCGCGGTATGCGGTACGGGGCCATACTGCCAACTTGTTTCATGTTGTTGCTTGCTGAATTTTAAACATATATCTTTATGAAATCGTTCTCGCAGATTTTCGCAGATGAAAAACGCAGATTTTCGCTGAGTCTAAGTCACAAATCACAAATCACAAATCACAAATAAACAGGTTATCTAATAATGCGCGATACAATAATATATAACAATCTCTGCAAAAACCTCGGCAACATCCCCACTTCCGATCAGTCTGAAGCTCTGAAGCTCATTGCCAAGTATATAACCCAGGACATCAATGATGTAATATTCCTTCTCACGGGTTATGCCGGTACCGGCAAAACAAGTGTCATAAGCGCTATCGTAAAAACTCTTGACCTTTTACGAATGAAATCGGTATTGCTGGCTCCAACCGGCAGGGCTGCAAAAGTTCTGTCATCTTATGCTGGTAAACCTGCATTCACAATACACAAAAAGATCTACCGTCAGAAATCAATGAAAGAGGGGATAGGCAGTTTCGTTCTTGACCGTAACCTCAGCAAGGATACTTTTTTTATTGTAGATGAAGCTTCGATGATATCGAACAGCTCAAATGACGGTTCTGTTTTTGGAAGCGGTAAGCTTCTCGAGGATCTTATTGAATATGTTTATTCCGGCACCGACTGCAGACTTATCCTGGTAGGGGACACGGCACAGCTGCCGCCCGTCGGCTCAATATTGAGCCCTGCTCTCGATCCGGATGCACTTAAGGAATTCGGATTTGGTTTGCTTAAAGCAGAACTGAGAGAGGTGGTCCGGCAAAGTGAGACATCCGGGATACTAATGAATGCCACGCAGATCAGATTCCAGATTGCAGACAGGAAACTTGAAAAGCCAAAACTCGATTGCATGAATTTCAGCGATGTTATCCGTCTGTCGGGCGAGGAACTGATAGAGGAAATATCATCCGCATACGGAACCTGCGGGTTGGAAGGAACGATAATTGTCGTAAACTCAAACAAGCAGGCTAACCGCTATAACCAGGGAATACGTAACAGGATTTTTTTCAGGGAGGAGGAGATCTCACCCGGCGATATCGTGATGGTGGTGAAAAATAATTACTCGTTAGCGACTGAGGAGGATCCCGATAGGTTCATTGCGAACGGTGATATTGCTGAGATAAAGAGAATCAGGAAATACGAGGAATTGTACGGATTCAGGTTCGCAGAAATGGAACTCTGGTTCCCTGACTACGACATGGAGATCGAATCGAAAGTGATGCTGGATGTCCTTCAGATGGATACCCCGGCTCTTCCTGCCGACATGAACAGCGAACTCTTTAAAAATATCCAGGCTGACTATCTGCACCTTAAAACCAGGCAGAAACAATACATGGCCGTCAGGGAGGACCCTTACTTCAATGCCCTCCAGATCAAGTTTGCATATGCCGTAACTTGCCATAAGGCACAGGGCGGACAGTGGGAGAGGGTCTTTATCGACCAGGGAATGTTCAACCGGAACGAGATTACAATCGATTACCTCCGGTGGTTCTATACTGCAATTACCCGATCGACTGACAGAGTGTACCTGGTTAATTTTTCCAATGATTTCTTCCTCCCATGACTAGAGTCATCCCGAATCCCTTCAGCCAGAGAAGAACAAATCAAACACTGGTTAACAGGACTTCCCGGGAATGCTGAGTACTAA
>JAFGXK010000148.1 GCA_016936695.1 Bacteroidales bacterium
CCGCTATCCTCTTCCCGGCCTGAATCCTGTACAATTCGTACCACGATTTCTGAACATCATACCATACCCCGGCCCTGACATCACGGAACTGTTCGTATTTTGCATTTGCCATCAGGCTCATTTCGTCCTTCGCATTGCGCAAAACCCCGAACCACGGAAACATCTGCATAAGTTGAAAATCAGCCATCTGTTTGCCGTTCATAAGTTCCATCGGTTTGAGAAGGATACCTGCACTCAGCTCCGGATCAGGAAGACTTCCCGCCTGGGGTACTTTCTGAAGAGCAGCCTGGTACTCCAGCAAAGCCTGCCGTACACCGGGATTATTCCTGGCAGCTGTTTCAAGATAGCTTGCCAGGGAATCAGGCAAATTCTGGCTTTTGCTCCCGGCAGTGACGGCCCCGGAAAGAACGGCGGTTATTAATATTTTAATCAATGCTGTTTTCATCTTCTGTCTTATTTTTAATTGTAGCCGCAGCCAGCTTCTTATTCCGTTTCGCTTCCCCTTCCCGCCAGATCGCCTGAAAAACAGGAACGACAAAAATCGTCATCACCTGTATGATCATGCCTCCGAATGCCGGGATTGCCATTGGGACCATTATATCAGCGCCTTTTCCCGTTGAGGAGAGTACGGGCAACAGGGCGATGACTGCTACAGCGGTGGTCATCATGGCCGGGCGAACCCGCTTCTTCCCGGCCAGTACAACTGCCTCCCTGACATCATGTACAGTTGATGGTTTAAGCTCCTCAAACACCTGGTGAATATACGTTCCCATCAGTACACCGTCATTTGTGGCGATGCCGAACAGTGCAATGAATCCGACCCAGACGGCGACACTCAGGTTTAAAGTATGAATCTGGAACATATCCCGCAGATTCATTCCAGCGACCTGAAAATTCATGAACCAGTCTTGACCGTAAAGCCATAGCATGATAAACCCTCCGGCAAAAGCGACAAATACACCGGAGAAGTGGATAAGAGAGGCAGTGACTGTGCGGAACTGAAAGTAAAGCAACAGCAGAATCAGGATCAGGCTGACCGGGATAACCACTGCGAGCCTTTTAGACGCCCTTAGCTGATTCTCGTAGTTGCCTGCTATTTTGTATGTTACACCGGCCGGGAGAACAATCTCGCCACTGCTGATCCTGCTTTTCAGTATTTCCCCGGTCTGCTCCGCCACATCGACCTCCGCAGCACCCTCTGTCTTGTCGAAAATGACATAACCGACAAGGAAGGTGTTTTCGCTTCTGATCATCTGGGCACCTCTCGCATAATCTATGTCTGCGATATTTCCGAGCGGTATTTGCGTACCGTTCATTGATGGCACCAGGATTCTCTTCAGGTCTTCGGGGTTATCACGAAGTTCTCTTGCATAGCGTACTCTCAGAGGGAACCTTTCCCGTCCTTCGACGGATGTTGAGAGAGTCATTCCGCCCACGGCGACCTGAAGTATCTCCTGGACCTCGCTCACAGACATCCCGTAACGGGCCATAGCCTCGCGGTCAAGCTTTATCTCCAGGTAAGGGGCACCGACAGCCCGGTCGTAAAAGACTGATGACGATTTTATTGAAGGGACCTCCTTGAGTGCCCTCTCAAACATCAGGCCGGCTTCCTCTATCGAATTCAGGTCCGGACCGTAAACCTTTAGTCCCATCGGGGCACGCATGCCGGTTGACAGCATGACGAGTCTCGTTTCAATCGGCTGAAGCTTCGGTGCGGATGTCAACCCGGGAATATCGGTCACGCTGACGATCTCCTTCCAGATATCATCCGGTTTCTTGATATGGGGACGCCACTGCCTGAAATAATCACCCTTCCTGTCTGGGATGAGACTGTCAGCCGGGATTATCCTGAACCCGTCCGAAGCGGGATTGTAGGAACCGTTTCCGGTCAGGATATAGTCTCCGTCCCTGTTGACTTTAAATCTCTTCCTGTGACCGTTTTCATCGAGGATATACTCAGAACGGTAGTTGATTGTATTTTCAAACATCTGCACCGGTGCAGGATCCAGGGCTGAACTGACCCTTCCCCATTTACCGACTGCTATTTCGACTTCGGGAATGGCAGACAGCCGTTTGTCAAGTGTTTCGATATACCCGAGATTCATTGCGATGCCTGTATGGGGCATGCTGGTTGGCATAAGAAGAAATGAGCCCTCATTCAGTGCGGGCATGAATTCCTTACCGGCACCCGGAAAGAGGGCAACACTCTTTTGCCAGAAAGAGGATTGCCTGAAATTTGCCCATCCCGGTTTTTCTGCACCATCCGGGATGAATCCGAAAACCTTCTCCGTACCCTGCCACGCAAGCAGGCCGAAAAGCAGTGTTACTGCAGGTATCAGGAGGAACTTGCGCTTGTTCTCCAGCGCCCACCTGAGAATTCTTTCATAATAACGGACCATTGACATCAATGCCAGCAGTATCACTGTAATGATCCCTGAGACGAAGAGAAAGTTTGTGAATCCGCTTTTATGAGCCCCCAACGGCAGCCATTCAATTGAAAGATACCAGGTGGCAAACAATACTGTAATCAGGATATTGATATAGTTCGGGTACTCTTTGCGTCTGGCGGCCCACCTGTTGTCAAGAAGGTTATTGATCCCCACTGCAACCAGTGCAAGTGCGGGCCAGGACTTCAGTATTATTGCGAAAACAATGCCCGCAGCCACCAGCAGGGAGTTCCATGCAATTTTAATTTTCTTCCGGTCAAATGAGATATTGAATAAAATGTGGACAAGTGTCGGCAATACCACGATGCCAAGGATAAATGCTGATAACAGGGCAAAAGTCTTGGTCCATGCAAGCGGATGGAACAGTTTTCCTTCCTGCGCCTGCATTGCGAAGACAGGCAGGAAGCTAACTATGGTTGTTGCGATGGAGGTTACCACAGCCGCCCTTACTTCGGTTGTTGCCTCATAAATGACCTTCATGAGTTTTTTGCCCTTAAGGCCCCGGTTTTGAGGCATCTCCAGGTGCCGGAGAATATTTTCCACATCAACAATTCCGATGTCGACCATTACTCCGATGGCTATTGCAATTCCTGATAACGCAACTATATTGGCGTCAATTCCCAGGAAGCGCATCAGGATGAAAGTCATCAGCACGCCGATCGGCAGGAGACTGGCTACGATAAGGGATGCTCTCAGGTTCATGACCAGCACGATTATCACGATTATGCTGATGAGAATTTCGTGTGACAGTGCGGATTCGAGTGTGCCTATCGTCTCCTTTATAAGGCCGGTCCGGTCATAGAATGGGACAATTGTCACCTTCGAGACTGTTCCGTCAGGCAGGGTTTTCTGAGGTAATCCCGCCTCAATCTCCTTTATTTTTTCCTTGACGTTGTTGATCACCTCCATCGGGTTGGAGCCGTACCGCGC
>JAFGXK010000149.1 GCA_016936695.1 Bacteroidales bacterium
CGGTCTATAGGGCAGGTGAATGAAACACATTACAGATGCAGAAAATCAAAATAGATGAATACGATTATGATCTGCCGGCAGACCGGATAGCCCAGTATCCTCTCCCAGGACGCGACAGCTCAAGGCTCCTAGTGTACGACGGCAGAGGAATATCTTCGGACAGCTTCAGGAACCTGGGCAGCCACATACCCCCAGGGTCGCATCTTGTATTCAACAATACCAGGGTGATCAGCGCCCGGCTTCTTTTCAGGAAAGAATCCGGCGCGGTTGTCGAGATTCTCTGTCTCGAACCCCTTTCTCCTCATTCTTATGAACTTTCCTTTTCTTCAGCGGATCCGGTTGAATGGAAATGCATGATAGGAAACCTCAAAAAGTGGAAAAGCGGCATATTGTCAATGCTTTTCACAACCGGCAGCAAAGTGAACAGCCTGATAGCTGAACGGACCGGTCAGGAAGGAGAAGCCTGGAGGGTAAGGTTTTCGTGGAGCAATCCCCTGCTGAGTTTCAGTGAAGTGATAGAAGCATCGGGGCACACACCCCTTCCGCCATATATAAACAGGGAAGATGAAACAGAGGACAGGCTCAGGTATCAGACAGTTTATTCCGAGAAACGAGGTTCGGTTGCAGCGCCAACAGCCGGGTTGCATTTCACGGATGAACTCCTCCGCTCACTTTCGGAAAATGGAATCAATGCTTCAAATATCACACTGCATGTTGGAGCGGGAACATTTCAGCCTGTAAGAACTTCCGACATTGCTGATCACACAATGCACTGTGAGCGCTTTTCAGTCACGGGCGAAACAATAGGAAATCTTCTGGAAAACCACGGGAACCTTATTGCCGTAGGAACAACCTCGGTAAGGACCCTCGAGAGCCTTTACTGGATGGGAACTAAAGCAATCGGAAAAAAGTTGCTGCATAATGGCGGGATCACAATCAGTCAGTGGGAACCATACGGGGAAGACCGGGGAATATCAGTGGATGAATCGCTCGGCGCTCTGAAAAGCTGGATGTCAGACAAAAATATCATTGAGATGGAAGCCTCCACAAGCATGATCATAGTCCCGGGGTACAGATTCAGGATGATAGAAGGGATGATAACCAATTTCCATCAGCCCAGGAGCACCCTTCTTCTCCTCGTCTCGGCCTGGGCCGGAAATGACTGGAAAAGGATATACAGTTACGCACTCAGCAACGGATTCAGGTTTTTAAGCTACGGCGACAGTTCACTGCTTATCAAATCATTGAACCCGATAAAAAGTTTGATGTAATAAAATTGTATCTTCGTAAAATTTTTTTTGATTACAGCATGATTATTCGTTAATTTGTTAACTAAAGTATTCGGTATGAACGAGAATAAGATGATGAGACAAATGGGCGCCATATTCAGCGCCTTTATGGTGTTTTTTTACCTGGGCATCGGTATCTACCTGATCTTTTTCTTTGATACCAGCCTTACAACCCTTGAAAAACCTGTCCTGGTGATTTTTGGTTCCGTGTGCATCTTTTATGGTTTATACAGGGCTTATGCCACATATGTAAACATTGTAAATCTGTTTTTCAAACCCGACGATGATGAATGAAAACGGACGGGAAACAGGCTCTTAAGTTGCTGGCACAACCTTTGCAGTGACAATTGACAAGGAAACTAAGTGAATGCATTTAAAATTATAAGTAAATGAAGTTATCTGATGTTTTTCAAAAATTTATTATTATTGCATTCCGGAATTCTACACCTAAGTCCGAAAATATAGTGAATATTATTTCGCAGAATAATTTAAGTTCAGGAATAAAGCTCTTGAGTCTGGGGTTACTGCTTACTTTAATTTCAACCGGATGCAAATCAGGGCAGAAGCCGCTTGATGAGACCCCCACAAGGGGCAACATCAAAATAGCGGTTGACGAATCGTTTCAGCCCCTGGTCGATACAGAGGTTTATACATTCACTTCCCTATATCAGAATGCAACAATAAGGCCGGAGTACAAGCCGGAAGTCGATGTTGTTAACGATTTTATGAGCGATTCGGTGAAAGTAATGGTTACAAGCCGTACTCTTTCGGAAGATCAGATTGCTTATTTAAAGGAACAGCTCATTGTTGTCCGCTCTGTTACTTTTGCCTACGATGCACTTGCACTTATTACGAACAAGGATAATCCCGACACTCTTCTTACCTATAATAATGTTAGGGATATAATTAAGGGCAAAGTCAGGGAATGGAAAGAAATGGAACCCTCATCAAAGCTTGGAAGCATCAGTGTTATATTTGACAATACCAAATCGGGTAATATTAGGTATTTCAAGGAGCGCTTTGAAATCGCTGACACCCTTGGCGACAATTTCTTTGCTGTTAACAGCAATGCGGAAGTAATCGAATTTGTTTCAAGAAACCCCGATGCACTGGGAATAATAAGCGTCAACTGGATAAGTGATAAGGATGACCCCCAGAGCACACAATTCCTGAGCCGTGTGAACGTTCTGGCAATTTCTCAGGAATTTGCCAATGACGGTTATTATTACAGGCCATATCAGGGATTCATTGCTGACAAGTCCTATCCCTTTATAAGGGAGGTTTACATGACTTCAAGGGAGACCTTCGCTGGCCTTGGGTCAGGATTTATCCAGTGGGCAACCGGAGAACAGGGTCAGAGAATCGTGATGAAATCGGGTCTGGTTGCGGCAACAATGCCGATAAGACTGGTTCAGGTGAGAACAGAATAAAACAGACCGGAGATGAATGGCCTGATGTTTGAAGTACAAGAGTTGAGGTTGAGGTTGAGGTTGAGGTTGAGGGTTGAGGTTGAGGTTGAGGTTGAGGGTTGAGGTTAGAGAGTTAGATAATAGAAATAGAAACTGAAAAAGAACAGAATAATAATTAAAAATAAAATCCGTGTTCGTGATCAAGTGACAGGTGGTCATGGCGGATAAGTAAACGAGTGAAGAAAATAAATTGAAACAAAAATTGATATCAAAATTAAAAACGATGAAAAGTTTGATGTTTACAAGGACAGGTTTGCTGGCAGGATTTTTTTCTGTAGTTATGGCACTCGGAATTCAGGCACAGGATCTGAAGAGCGCCATCCAGCTTACAAAGAGCGAGTCGTATGACAAGGCGGAAGAGATGTATAATGCTCTGATACAAAAAGAACCAGGCAACAGCAAATATTATTTTTATCTGGGGGAGAACTTTCTTCTCAACTATTTCGCCGACACTATATCCAACACACTGGCTGCTGCAACCAAAGCTGCAGGAGAAATCTATCAGAAGGGTATCTCCGCCAATGCGAATGACCCGCTGAACTATGTCGGACTGGCCAAGATAGCCAACTATACCGGCAACGATGCCAGGGCTGACGAAATGAGGGCAAAAGCCAGGAGTCTTCTGCTGCCATACAAGAAAATCAAAAAGATGACTCCTCCTGCTCCGGAATATGCATTTGCGCTTGCCAAAATAGCCGAGTCGTACGTTAACTCAATTGAAAACAAGGCTGACACCGCGCTTGCACTGCCGCTTATCAGGCAGGCCATCACTATTGATTCCAAAAATCCTGAGATATACCTTACAGCAGGTGATATTTACATGATGGCCAATGACGGATCGAATGCGATCAGGAACTATAACCTGGCCCAGTTTGCTGATCCTCAGTCCCCGACTGCTGCCATGAAGATCGGATATGTTTATTTCAAGGCTCGTGCCTTTCCTCAGGCAATTTCAAATTTTGAGGATGCCATTAACCTCGATGCAAATTATGCTCCGGCATACAGGGAACTGGGTCAGCTCTACTGGCGCGCCGGTCGTCTTGACCAGTCGAAAGAGAATTTCAAGAAATATCTTGACCTTACCGCCGGGAACATCCCTGCAAAGGTCAGGTATGTGAACTCCCTTTTCTATGCCGGCGACTATGAGGAAGTCATCAAGAACGTGGAGGAGATCCTGGCTGTTGACCAGTCGAGGGGTTACATGAATCGTCTTGCCGGTTATTCATACTATGAAAAGGAAAATCCCGATTATGACAAGGCACTTTCCTACATGGAAAAACTCTTCTCGGTAGTCGACAAGGATGCTCTCTTGCAGAAGGACCACCACTACATGGCAAGAATTCTTGTCAAGAAGAATCAGGACTATGTCAAGAACCTTGATGAGCTTGCTTCTCTGGAAACCCAGCTTGGCAGGGAAAAATCGAGGTTGGCTGCAGCGACTGCCGCCAACAAGGCAAAATTTGCAGGAACAGTTGATGAACTGACGAAAAAGGTAAGTGATCTTAAAGGAAAAATAGCTACGGCCGACAAGGATCTTGACAGGGCATTTCAGGAATTTGAACTTGCGTTCAATACTAAACGCACCGATCCGAATGCTCCAATGACAGCTGTTGAAAGAGCTATTTTAAGTGAAAAGGCAAGCAACTACTACACCTTCAGAAGGTATGAAGGTGCTGCAAGAA
>JAFGXK010000150.1 GCA_016936695.1 Bacteroidales bacterium
GATTGACAACGATGGCGACGGCCGGATAAATGAAGACGGTATTGGCGGCCTCGATCTTCACAGGAATTATCCCGAAAACTGGAGGCCAATGTCGGAGGCCACCGGAAGGGGATTCACCCAGGGGGGAGCAGGCGAATTTCCGCTAAGTGAGTCTGAAACCCGGGCTGTGGTGAGCTTTCTTCTGACACATCCCAATATCTATGTAGTAAACTCGATGGACACCAGCGTTCCGATGCACCTGCGGCCTCCGTCAACATCCGCCTCAACCGACAGGATGTATCCGGAAGACCTGGAGTGGTACAAGGTTTTCGACGAAATCGGCAGGAAACTTACCGGTTACGAAAAGGCCGGAGATGTGTACAACGATTACGGGGAAGGGAATCCTCTTTTCGGGCATGGTCCTGATTTCGGGTACTGGTACTATGGCGCCATCTGGTATGGTGATGAGATATGGAACGGTGCCAGATACAAGGATTACGATAATGACGGTACCACGGATCAGACCGATATCCTCAGATGGGATGAAGAAGAGAACGGAGGAGAAGGATTCATCGAGTGGAAGCCTGCCAGGCATCCTGTTTACGGCGACATTGAGATCGGAGGCTTCAATCCGAAGTTCTTTTCGCAGAACCCTCCGGCACGGCATCTTGAAACGTGGGTAAGGAATGAGGGGCTTTTCAATATTGAAATGTCAAATCATTTGCCTGAACTGGACTGGGACAGGATCGAGGTTAAAAGGACAAAAGCATACAAGGCCGATTCGGCTGATTACCAGCTGAAGATTGGCGTTGTTAACAAGGGAAAGCTGCCGACCGCCCTGAAGCAGGCGCATCTTGTGAAAATCGTAAAGGAAGACAGGATAGAGATTGAATTCGATACAACAGGATTAGCGAAAGATAAAACTTCGTTCAGGATCATTGAGGAGAAAAATAATGCCAGAGAAAGATCGGGGAGGGGCATGTACGGCAATCAGCCTTCAAGCCGGGTACAGGTCAGGGCAACGCGGAACATACCCTATACACAGGGTGGCTCGTCAACCGAAACGGTCTTCACCATCCGGCTCTACAACGACAGCGGTCTGAAAGGCAGGGCATCAGTGATTTCGACAAGGGGAGGGGTGCTGAAAGGAAAGGAATTCGTTGTAAGATAATGGAAATACAATATTCATCAGATATTGGCTTAATGAATAAACTTTTCACCAATTCATCAAAATAAATTATTTTAGGGGCAAAAATTTCAAGAAATGGTTTCAAATAAAAATAAAAAGCAGAAGGTCATGGCAGAAGTTAAAAAAACAAAAGGAGTGATCGCGATCCTTACGGGGGGGGGTGATGTCCCCGGTCTTAATCCTGCAATAAGGGCGGTTACCATCAGGGCAAACAGGGAAGGATACAAGGTTATCGGCCTCCGCAGGGGATGGGCCGGAATTACCGAATTGATAAGGGATAACAAGGCCGACAACAGCAACTGTTATCAGGTTTTGACAGATGACATAGTGAACAAGGCAGGGCGCACAGGCGGAACTTTTCTTCACACATCCAGGACAAGGCCGAGCCATATGTCAAAGATTAGTGTTCCTGATCATCTGCAGTCCTCTTACAGTGCAGAGATGAATGATCTCACGCCGGAAGTCATAAAGAACCTCGAGTGGCTCGGAGTCGATTATCTCATCCCGATAGGCGGAGACGATACATTGAGTTACGGTGTTCACCTTTACAAAAAGGGAGTTAAGGTAGTTGCGATTCCTAAAACGATGGACAATGATGTTCCAGGAACTGACTACTGCATCGGGTTCAGCACCTGCGTAACCAGGACTATCCAGATGACAAACAGTCTGAGAACTTCAGCCGGATCGCACGAGAGGCTTCTTGTTCTGGAGGTATTCGGACGCTATGCCGGATTCACCGCCATGCTTCCCACCATGGCCGGAGCAGCAAACAGATGCGTTATCCCCGAATATGAGTTTGACATTGATCACCTGGCAAGGCTTCTCATTGAGGACAGGAATCACAATCCCAGCAGGTATTCGGTTGTCCTCGTATCTGAAGGTGCAATGTTCAAGGGCGGAGAGATGATCTTCTCAGGTCAGGAAAAAGATGCCTACGGTCATGCAAAACTTGGAGGAATAGGTGATCTGGTTTCTGATCAGCTGAAAGAGTTGTCGCCCAAATACAATAACGGAAAAACCATCAACTGTATAACCCAGAAGCTTGGCTATATGGTACGCGGCGGCGATCCCGACGCACTTGACTCGATTGTCCCGATGGCATACGGCAACCTGGCGCTCGATCTTATACTGAAGGGCCTTCATGGCAGGATAGTGGTCCTTAAGAACGGAAGGTACGACAATGTTCCTATCGATGTGATCACCTCATCAAAGAAAATCGTCAACGTTGCGGAACATTATAATACCGAAAGGCTGAGGCCGTTCTACCACAGCTTTGAAATGAAGCCCTTCCTGCTCATGGCATCGGACAGTTAACAAAATAATTCAGATAAAGAAAAAGAGACCTGCGGGTCTCTTTTTCTTAGCATACTCCTGTCACAACAAAAATCCCTACTTTTGCTGCAAACAAAGTTCAATTGACAACCGGTATCGTAGTCAAGTCCGTGGGAAGCCGCTACAGTGTGCTTCTGAACTCAGGGAAAGTGATCTTTTGCCTTCTCCGTGGAAAACTGAGAGTAAAAGGCGTGGAAACCACTAACCCCGTTGCCGTGGGCGACAATGTGAGGGTTGAGCTGACTGATGATAACAAATCCGGCATCATAACAGAAGTTCTCGGGCGCC
>JAFGXK010000151.1 GCA_016936695.1 Bacteroidales bacterium
AGAATCGGCGATATTGGCTTACAGGAATACAATCATTTCCGCCATTCCTGCCGTCATCACTGACTCGATCAGGTTATTATAAAATGAGCCTGATCACATACCAGACGCACTAATTGTCACAAGTCAGGAGGTGAGGTTTGAGGCATAAGGCGTGAGGCATGCGGCGTGAGGCCCTTTACGAATATTTTCGCAATAATTTGTACGAATATTTTCGTAATGGTGTTGCCAGCTTTCCCTGTTAACGATCTTGAATGACCGGAAGCCCTGCAAAGGGCTCTACAGAAAAGTCATGAACATGACTATTTAATTGAAACAGTTTGATGAACATATCCTGCAACACCCACCCCTACCCCTCCGGAGGAGGGGATCCTTGTTGTACAACCTTCCTGCCGTCTCTTAGTCTTTCTCCCATTGTCTCCCCTTCTCCCATTCTTCCCTTCTCCCAGTCTCCCCTTCTCTTTTTCACCTTCCTCACACCTCAACGCCCTCACGCCTTTCTCCCCTGTGCCCTGCGCCCTGCGCCTCTGTATATATACCAGTACGCCAGCGGTATAAAAAACAAACTCACAACCGTACCCAGCGACATCCCTCCTATCAGGGCCAGTGCCATCGGCCGCTGCAGCTCAGAACCCATTCCCTGACTGAAAAGTATCGGCAGGGTAGAGAAAATCGATGCCATCGCCACCATAATGATCGGCTTCAGCCTCCGCGATCCTCCCTGGTAAATGGCCTCCTTCAACCCCAGTCCTTCAGCCCTGAGATTGTTTATCGTATCCACCTTCAGGATAGAGTCGTTTATTATCACTCCCGACATTACTATAAGCCCTATCATGGTTATAATATTGATGGTCCCGCCCCAGATCAGAACCAGTAACAGGGCCCCGGCTATATCAATGGGGATCTCAAGCAATACAATAAATGGCTGTGTAAGCGATTCAAACTGGGCAGCCAGGATAAAATAAAGCAGCATAAGCGCCACCACCAGGATAATTGCAAGCTCCCTGAACATCTTCTGCCCCGTTATCAGAGATCCGCTGAAGCTGACATTCAGATTCTGATCCGGTCCTGCTATGCTGCGTATCCTGCGGGTAAGCTCCGCCGGCCTGTTGGTCTCAACATTCATATATACAGGCACATACTCTCCGTTCATGCCTCCCCTGATTGTTTTGTAATCATGGATCCTCTGTATCCTTACCAGCTCCCTTACAGGAACCGGTTGTCCCGTTTTGTTTGAAACATTAGCCGTCGCGATAATGTCACCGACCTTTTCTTCCTTACCCGACAGTACTATGGGTAGGATCTCATACGATGCCCTCAGCTGACCAATGTTATACCTGTTCAGCGATGCTTTAAGGGTGTTGTACAGTGTCATCGGCTCCACATCATACAGCAGCAGCCTGTCAGGATCAATCCGGAGCAGTATCTTGTCTTCGAGCGGCGGATTCGATATTCCCGCTCCAGGCCACTGTTCCTGCATCCGGGCCACAAAACCCGTCATCACTTCAACGGGAGGCACTTCCTTTTCCTTCATCAGGCTTACTTCAGCCACGAGAGGTACCTCAGAGGCTGAGAAGATCTTCTCAAAAATATTCTGCTGGGCAGCAATGCTCACTGTCGCTCCCGGCCATCTCTCAGCCAGAAACCCGTAACACTCCTCTCCCAGGGTTTCCTGAGCCCTGTAGTCTTTAGCCTTAATATACACCTTTGCCTGGGTGTACGAAAGGTCATAATCGCGGTTGAACAGGAACTGCTGCTCCCCGATGAAGGAGTTGCTCTGCAAAACAAGCGCTCCCGGCGATTCCGTCATCTGCCTTATCCTGCGAAGGTTTTCCTCAAGACCGATATTCTCGTTCCAGTCAACTGACACAACCAGTTCATCCTGCCTTATATCCGGAAATCTTTCCTTTTCGAGAGTGATGAACAGCCAGACCATCAGAAGGATTATAAGCCCGAATGTTATCATGGCCGCCCTCCTGTACCTGAAAAAGAAATTCATTCCTCCTTCGTATTTCTCTTCAATCCTCTTCAGGCTTATCTTCTTCACAAGCCTTGTAAGCCACCCTTCCTTTCCGCTCCTGTAAAACAGGTAGTAAACCGTCGGAAGAAGCGTGATCCCTACCAGAAGCGACACTCCCTGGCCTATGACAATGGCGATCGCCTGGTCGTAAAATAGAGCTCCTGAAATGCCGCTCAGAAATATCAGGGGGATGAACACCGCGCAGGTCACGAGAACCGAGGATATAAGAGGCGTGATGACTTCGTTGGTCCCCCTGACACAGGCTTCAGTCAGTGAAAGACCTCTGTCGATCCATTGTGTGATGTTCTCAATTATTATTATCGAATTGTCGATCATCATCCCGATCCCGAGTATCAGTCCGGCCAGTGAGATGATATTTATTGAGAGCCCCGTCAGATAAAAGAACAGCAGACTGATCACAAGGGTTGCCGGTATGCTGAAACCGATAATAAGCGGCGACTTCCCGTCCTTTAGGAATAAAAACATAAGCATGAAAGCAAGGATACCCCCTGCAAGAAGGCTCTGCCAGAGATTCGAGATTGAATAGTCAAGAAGCCTTGTCTGGTCCTGTGAAATCTCAAATTCCATCTGCGGATAATCCGCCCTGAAGACATCCAGAAGCTCTGCCATCTTCGATTCAAGGGAAGCCATTTTTGATGTCGATTCCTTAATGATTGCCAGGGCAATTGCTCTTTTCCCATCCGAATAGTAAATACCCCGCGGCTGTTCCTCCCTTACGCCGACAGCGGCTATATCCTTCATCTGAATTATTCTCGACCCGGTCCTTATAAAAATCTCCCTCACATCGTTCAGATCACTCAGATAAGAGCTGAACTCGAGGTTATACAGGTATTTCCCATCCTTTACCAGGATATTGCCGATATTTATATTGTTTATCCTTACCGCGGTGGTTATATCATCGTCGGTAAGGCCCAGGCTGTTCATTTTCTCCCTGTCGGGACTTATATATATCTCCCTTTTTATCTGTCCGGTTATATCAGCCATTCCTACTTCGGGAAGCTGCTCGATCCTCTTTTTTATTACGGTCTCGGCAAATTCGCTCAGCTCGATGAATTTTTCATCACCGGCCATGCTGTCGGCCAGCGTGATGTTCAGCATGAATACCGGGATATCGGTGGCGCTTGCTTTTATTATTCTTGGTCTCTCAAGGTCGTTGGGCAGATAGTTCATCGCTCCGTCGACTTTTTCGTTTACCTCCATAAAGGCAAGGTTGATGTCGTTCCCGAATTTGAATGAGAGCCGTATCAGGGCGCTCCCGTTACGCGATTCGGATTCGATCTTGTCGATACCCTGAACCTGCATGAGATTCCGCCGCAGAACCGACACAACACTGTTCTCAAGCTCCCTGGCGCTTACATCAGGGCGCGAAACTGCAATAGTGATCTCAGGGATATCAATGTCGGGCATCAGCGAAACCGGCAAACGGTTCGATGCTACTATGCCGAGCAGCAATAATGCCAGGAAGGTCATTACGACTGCCACGGGCCTTGTAATCAGAAATTTTACCACCTTTTATTTTTTATTTTTATTTTTTTCTTAACCACGGAGTTACACGGAGTTGCACGGAGTAAGCACGGAGTTAAAACAGTGTTACTCCGTTTTTACTCTGTGTTCCTCCGTGGTTTATTTTTTTCTTCAGCATCATCGGCTGAAACACCACCAGCCCCACAAAACTGAACACCAGCCCTGAAATAGTCCCTGCTGCCAGTGCAAACCAGAACCGTTCATCCTTACCGGTCAGCAGAAAAGGTATAAGGCCTACTATTGTAGCAAGGACAGTCAGCACAATCGGGATAATCTTGCCGTTAAAAGCTTTCAGATATGCCCTCGCTTCAGGCAGATCAGGTCTCTGCCGCCTTATGCTGTTGAAATCGTCAAGGATATAGAGGGTGGCATTTACCACAATGCCGCAAAGCAGTATCATCGCAGCAAAAACACCTTCGTCGGCCGGGATATTAAAGATTTGGAATGCCAGGAAAACGCCTATAAATGAAAAGGGAATAAGACTGATCACCACAAAGGGCTGACTGAACGACTCCAGCAATATGGCACAGATAAAATAGATTATCAGGATCACAAGAAAGATGAGAATATAATTGGCTTTCTGCTGCTCCCACGAATACCTGTAGGAATCGCTCTCTGCCGTATAGCCGAGGGGAAGCATGGAATTTGTCTCGTCAATATTCCGTTCAAGTATCAGCTGTCCCAGCTCATAATTACCGATGAAATCGTAACCTACGGTAATGACATATTGCTGATCCTCACGCCTGATGGTGTTGTCCGATATTTCTCTCGTCACCTTTGAAAAATCCTTAAGCTTCACGATGCCCCCCGATGAGGTCCTGACAGGTTCATTGCCGAGGCTCCAGTAATCAAAACTCTCCGACTGCAGGGATTTAATAACAACCGGCGCGGTTATCCCCCCGATATATGCCGGGAATGAGGAGGTTGTACTCCTCGAGTAATTCCTGGCCTCACTGTAGGCCGATGCAACATCGGAGCCGCTGCCTGCAAGATGAAATTTATCCATTTCGAGCCGGTTCCTGTAGACCTTACGACCGCGACCTCCGATGATAAATCCTCCATAATTCTCACCCAGCAGGTAAACCTCCTTTATCCTGCCCTTTCCGCTTTCAACCAGCCTCTCCCTGAGATCCTCGCAAAATGAGTACAGCTTATCATAATTGTATCCTTTCATTATTACCCTGTAAGTCGTCCGGATATAATCGCTGTAGACCTGATTGCTGAATGGCTTCCCCACCCCGGCAACCGTGGCATGATAGCTTCCAACACCGTTCATGTAATCTTCAATCCGTATTTTGAGGATATATGGAAAAATAGTGAAATCGTGTTCGGGTTTGAAGGTGATTGAAACCGATGCCTGGTTCTCATCCGAAATGCTCGTGGTGAACATGTCAATTTCGGGATACGCGGCAAGCATGTTCTCGAGGCCCATGCAGGTGGTGTTCATATCCTCTATTGTAAGTCCTTCCTCGCTCAGGCCTATACTGACGGAGAGCCTTGTCCGCTGAACTTCATCGGAACCTCCGTACCAGTAAAACCTGCTGTTTTTCACCTTCTCGTTGAAAAGCCTGAATGTTCCGCCCAGAACTTTATTAACAACAGGTTTTATATCCTGAACATACTTTTTGTTCCCGAGTGTCTTGTTGTAAATTCTCTGATACCTGTCAGGTTCCTTCTTGTTTTGCTGTCCTGAGGTTGTTTTAGGAAGTGAATCGGGAAGATAGAACACCGGAAGACCGAACAGGAGCATGGCAGCAATGATCAGGATGGTCCTCTTTTTTAAGATGAACCCTATCATCCCCAGGTATCTTTCTGACAGACGGGCGACCCTTCTTTTCCTTTTTATCACCAGGGCATTGAATTTCGGAGCCAGCCTGATCTTTTCAAGAAGCGAGGGGATGAAAAAGAGCGCCACGGCGAGTGAGACCGAAAGGTTGATTATTACCACCCCTGCAAAATCGGAAAGCGAAATCCTTGAAGCTTCATCAAGAAAGAAGATGACGGCAAGAGCGCCTATTGTCGTGAGTGTCGCTGCAAGAAGGGAGATTCCCACTTTCCGGTTCTTCCTGAACCTTATGTGGTCGGTCATAACGATCGTGTTGTTTATGATAATCCCGAACGACACTGTTATGCCTGCCAGTGAATACAGATGGATCTCGAGACGGAAGAAATAATAGAAAATAAAGGCTATAAGGATGTTGGCCACCAGGCTTATGGTAATTATCAGGAGATATTTCAGTTCACGGCTTATTGCAAGGACGAAGAGCAGAAGAAGAATTACTGAAAGCACAGCCCTGAAAATGTTCTTCGAGATCTCCTCCCTGAGGTAGGTGGTATTATCGATCGATGTCCTGATGCTGTAACCGGGGGGAAGTTCTTTTTTAAGGCTTTCCAGGACAGCCTTTACTTCACCTGCCACCCTGATATTATTTACATTCCTGCCGGCATTTACATTGATGTTAATTGTATTGAGGCCGTTGATCCTGTAATAACTCTGAGGCCGCCTGTCCTTCATCCTCACTGAAGCAATGTCGTTCAGGTGAATTATCCTGCCCGACGACTTTGCCACAGCGATATCCTCCCATCTGAATTCCGGATCAGTGTTTCCAAGCAGGGTCAGATACGTCATTTTGGCTGGTCCGGAACTGTTCAGTTCAAAAGCTCCTCCGAGTTCCATCTCAAGCAGGTAGTTGTTGATTGCCGTGCTTATTGAAGACGGACTAATCCCCATTGACGCCAGTTTCTGCTGATCATATACTATCTCCCATTCACGCGGAGTAGCTCCATAGACATTAACGCTGTAAACACCTTCCACAACTGAGATTGCAGGTTTGATTACTTCATCGGCAACAGTGTATATGTACGACGGGCTGGCGTTACCGTTAAGCTGGAAGCCTAGAATGAGGGACCCCGAGAGATTTGAAGGCATGTTCATGGCTATTTCGGGGTATGAGACCCTTTCGGGAAGCCTGTCGCGCGATTGCCTCAGAAGGGAAGCAAGCTCGAAGCGTTTTGCCCTCAGATCAACATTTCTGTCGAATTCAACCGTTATATTTCCGCCGTTATTGAAAGTATAGGAAGACACTTTCTTAACTCCCGTTACTGTTGTTATCATGCCCTCGAGCACGGTGGTGACCTCCTGCTCGACAACCCGGACCGGGGCCTCGGGCCAGGTCCATGATATTGTGAGCGACGGAAGGTATCTTGTCGGGTTCAGCTGGAGGGAGAGCAAAGGGATCATTGCCGCACCGACAATGATCAGCATTACAAACAGAATGTTGACCGTGAATGTGGAGAGAAAAGAGCTGTGATGAGGTTCAGTATTCATTCCTCCTTCACTATTGTTTTGTGGGCGAGATTGACATTTCCGCTTACAATGACCAGATCGCCCGGTTCAAGTCCCTCACTGACGGATACGCTGGTACTGTTCTCGAATTCGACGGTTACATATTTCCATATTGCAAGCGAATCCTGTCTCACGAAGATCACATCTCTCCCCTGGCGTATCACGAGGGCTTCCTTCGGGACAACCAGCCGGCCGGGCACAGGCTTCCGGATGACGACCTTCACGTTCATCCCGTCGATTAGATGGCCGTTATTCCGCAGCCCTGCTTTTATCTTCACCATTCCCGCCTCATCTACCTGGGGATTGATCTGGGTGATCGTTCCGGAAATGACAGTGCTGTCGTTAATGAAAGGCATTATGCCCACGGGCATTCCCTGGCTTATAAAACCATATTCCGATTCGATGACCGGGAATTCAACCTCCATCTTCTGGTCGTTGATTACCGTACACAGGTTAGGATAATTCTGGCTTGGATTCCACTGAAGAGCCTCGAGATTGGCCACCACGCCGCTTATGGGGGAATGTATCCTGGTATTGTTGAAGTTGTATTCAGCAAGCTTAAGGGCATTAATTGCATCATCGAGTCCGCTCCGAATGCGGGAAGTTTTTATTTTTTCGGGCGCAATCCCTATTGTGTCGAATGTAAGGTATTTGCTGTAAATGTCGTCCTTGAAATTGATTTCAGCTTTCTCGTAGGTTTGTTTTGCGCTACGAAGCTGCGACTGATATTCAAAATCTTCTATTACTGCAAGCAGGTCGCCTGTATTAACTTTCTGACCGTTACGGATCAGTAAATCCTTAATCACCCCGTTAACCTTAAATGGCACAACAGCCTTTTCGGATGAATATACCTTGCCATTGGATACCAGTTCATGGTAAAAGGTTGATTTTTCAAGTTCTACGGTCTTAACCAGAACCGCTTCGGGATGTGAAGCACGGCGTGCCATTTCCTCGAGGTTATCGGCTGTTTTGGGTTTGCACGAGACAGCCAGGCTC
>JAFGXK010000152.1 GCA_016936695.1 Bacteroidales bacterium
GATTTGCTGCAACCTGAAGGAATACAACACCACCAGCCATTATGAATATGGCAAATAAGAAGAATGGATAGGATAAAGCTTTGGCGGCAGGGAAAAACAGGAAACTTCCAACCGCTACCAGCAGTAATCCCAGGATAACACCACTCTTATATCCTATTTTTTTAATGATCCCTCCTGCTGCGAAAGACAACACGAAGTAAGTAAAGAAAAAAGCACCATTCACCAGCTGTGCCTGAGCATTTGACAGCTCAAAGACTGCCTTGAACTTGTCGGCCAGTGTAATATTAAAGGTAGTAACGAAACCAAACAGGAAGAAGATCATTCCCATGAAAGCCATTCCGGCTGTTTGTGTATTTTTCTGTTCTGTCATGTTGAGAGTTTTAGGTTAGACAAAGTACCCTGTATCCGGGCGGTAGTAAAATTACATTTAAAGATCGATTTTCCTAATACTGCCCGATAATTTTTAAACTGACCATCGCCTCTTCAAAAAAATCATGCTTAATGGCTATATTTGCGGAAATTTAACAGTAAGCCTTGACAAGGTATTTCATATATATTTCTTTTAAAGGAACTTCTTATCACGGATGGCAGCTTCAGCCCGGGGCTGTTACTGTTCAGAAGGTTCTCAATGATGCCCTGTCGACGATACTAAGTGAAAAGATATCCGTTACAGGTGCAGGACGAACTGATGCCGGTGTTCACGCCCTTGTATTTTGCGCCCATTTTGACAGCAGGGCTCCTTATCTTGACGTCAGAAACAACATCATCTTCAGGCTGAACAGATACCTGCCGGCGGACATTTCAGTAAACGGAATAAGAAAGGTAAAGGCTGATTCAAATGCAAGGTTCAGCGCCGTTTCTCGGACGTACAGATATCTGATACTGCGGACCAAGGATCCGTTCCGGACCGAGACCGGATGGTATGTTCACGGCGATCTGGATATCGATGCAATGAACAGGGCATCGGAAATAATGATGAGACATAATGATTTCACCAGTTTCTGCAGGCTTCACTCCGACAACAAGACTAATATCTGCACTGTGTTCAGCGCAGGATGGAAACCCGAAGGGAATACTCTGGTATTCACTATCAGGGCCGACCGCTTCCTGAGGAACATGGTAAGGGCAATCGTAGGAACCATGATCGAAACCGGAAGAGGAAAGATATCACCAGAGGATATTGAAAGGATACTCCTTTCGCTTAACAGGTCCTCGGCAGGTATGTCAGCACCGGCCAGGGGATTGTTCCTGACAGACATAGAATACCCGGATGAGATATTTGAATGAAGGGAAATAATTGATTCTTTTAATCGTTTTGATAGAAGTCTTTACAGCATATTAAAAAAAACAGAAGCATATGATACTGATCTCTGCATTATTTGAGCCGGCAGCGGCAATTTCATCGACTGATCAGGCCATGACCATCCTCGATCTGCTTATGAAGGGAGGAATAATAATGATCCCGATAGTGTTGCTTTCGCTCGTCAGCTTTTACATCTTCATCGAAAGGCTGGCCTATATCAATAAGACCACCATAATAGCAAAAGGTCTTGTACCGGCTGTCACAAATGAAATTAGGAACGGCAACTCAAAAAACGCTCTGGTCCACGCCAGGAACAGCCAGGCTGCCGTTGGCAGGATACTGGAAAGCGGAATCGAAAAGGTGGGACGGTCAGTTGATGAGATGGAGAGGAACATTGAGACAACCACGAATCTTGAGATCACCAAGATGGAAAAGAACACCGGATACCTGGGAATCATAGCAAGCGTTGCTCCAATGCTTGGATTCATCGGAACAATTTCAGGGGTAATCAAGATATTCTACAACATCTCACTTGCCGACAATATAAGCATCGGACTGATTGCAGGCGGTCTGTATCAGAAAATGATCTGCAGCGGTGCGGGACTGATCGTAGGGGTTCTTGCCTACGCAGCATACCACTATCTTCAATTGAAGATCGACAGGTACATGATAAGGCTTCAGGAGTCAATGATTCAATTCCTAAAGGCTGTCTGAGATGAATATCAGAAGAAGCAGGCAATTCAAGCCCGAAGTCAGTACCTCCTCACTTAACGACATCATGTTCTTTCTGCTGTTGTTCTTTCTTATAGTCTCAACACTTGCCAACCCCAACGTTATAAAGGTCCTGCTTCCCAAATCAAAAACCGCACAGGAGATAGACAAGCAGCAGGTGAACCTGACGGTGACAGAAGACCGGAGGTATTATATAGACCAGAATGAAGTTCTGTTGTCGGAACTTGAGCAGAAGCTGGATGAGCATGTCAGAGGAATTGAAAATCCGACTGTTGTCCTGAGGTTCGCAAAAAGTCTCAATATTCAGGATCTGGTAGATATTCTTGAAGTAGGTGTGCGGCTGAATATCAAAATGGTGATGGCGACTGACAAGTCGAATGCTTCCCTCTGACGGGGCAGCCGGCTGAAAATAACAACAAAAATTTATCGTAATACGATAAATTTACATATGATATTCGACAAGTTTTTTACCTGAAACGATATCAATATTTATCGCTGTTCCAGATCTCCCATGATTTTTCTGCCTGAGAATGAAGCATTTTAAGTCCCGATAACACAGTACATCCCCTCTCCTGCCCTTTCCTGAGAAATGTGGTGATCTCCGGGTTGTAAACCAGGTCAAAAAGGATATGTTCCGGACCAAGGAGGTCATAATTTATGTCGGGGCTTCCTTCTGTAAGGGGATACATTCCGAGAGGAGTTGTATTTACAATCAGCCCTGCACCTCCTAATATATGTTTATCCAGATTCCGGTAGGTAAGACAACCTTTCTTTTTTTCTCTTGAAACAAGCCGGTAATCAATCTTCAAGGACGCGAGGACATGGCTTACAGCCTTAGAGCTGCCTCCCGTACCAAGCACCAGCGCTTTTATATTACCCCGGTTAATAACGGGTTTAAGAGTATCGGCTATCCCGTAAATGTCGCTGTTGAACCCGCTGAGTTCTATAGGCCCCTGGGTTCTGTTTATCTTAATCACATTTACAGCGCCGACTGCTTCAGCCTCGGAGTCGATCCTGCGGAGGAAGGGCAAAACTGCAGTTTTGTAGGGGATTGTTACATTCAGACCCAAAAGTTCTTTATCAGTCGACAATTCCTGAAGCTGATTGATGTCTGTCAGCGGATAATTCTCATACAAACAGTCCGGTATTCCTTCCCGTCTGAATTTTTCGGTGAAGTATTTCTTCGAGAATGAATGTCCCAGCGGGTAACCAATGAGTCCGAATTTCCTCATGGGCGAAAACGGTCAGGCTTTAAGGTTATCAGGAAGGAACTGGAAGAATGTATCACCTCTAAGGCCGAGGCGCAGTGATTCGAGTGGTATTATCTCGTTGGGTGCTATATTCCCCAGGTTGACATTGGCGCCGAAATGTTTTATAAACCAAGCCTGTTGCGATTTAAGGGGAGCTTCCCATATTACGTTTTCGAGCCCTACATTTTCGGAGATTTCCTGTATCAGGAGCAGATTCACCGATCCGTCGTCGTTATAGATACCAACTGTTCCCGATTCACGTGCTTCAGCGATCACCTTCACCGAACCGGCTTCAAGTTCTGATTTCATCATTGTGACCCATTCCCCGGGGCTGTACACAATGTCCTTCTTTTTTGATCCCACTTCGGAGATCACTGTACCTCTGCGCGAAATTATCCTGATACATTCAAGCTTGGTTTCCTGGCTCATCTCATATGATCCGTCGGAAATCTCCACAAGTGTTATCTCGTGCTTATCGATGAAATCAACAAACTCCTTGAACATGTTGCGGATTATGAATGCTTCAAAAAGGGTTCCACCGAAATAAGGAATACAGCCGGCTTTTTTATAAATCTTCAGTTTTTCACCAAAGCCGGGTGTGATAAGCGAAGTGCCGAAACCAAGCTTGACGAAATCGGTGTATTCACTGCCCACCGACATAAAATCCTCAGCTTCCCTAAGGCTGAGGCCTTTGTCCATTACCATTGTAAGGCCGGTTGTTCTTGGTTTTGAGGGACGATCGGGAAGAAACGGAAGTATCTTTTCCATATGCATATAATTTTGTTTTCAAAGGTTGTACGCCGTCCCGATTGAAGACAGGGTTCCCTGTGTCTTCAAGCGGGGATGCACAGGCAATATACTAAGAATTAACGAAGGTTATACTCGGTCAGAATCTTCTTCATCTTCCTTGTAAGAAGCTTTTCAGGGAAAATATCATGAAAATCCCTGAACATCTCCTTATCGCCGTCAAGTGCAAGCAACAGGTGTCTTATGGAGCTGTCTGCGCGGCCTGTATGAAGATAGAAAGAAGCCAGTATATAATTTATACCAGGGACGTCTCCAAGGATTTTATATGCTTTTTCAAAGAAAGGAAGCGACCTTTCAACGAATCCGTCCCTGAGGATTATTTTCCCGAGGTCGGTCCAGACTTCTGAATAATATGCGTCGAGCTTAAGCGCCTCCCTGTAGCACCTGAGGGCGTCTTTGGTTTCCTTCCTGGCATAATGTGCCTTTCCGAGCATGTACCATATTTCAGGATTCTCGTCATCGAGGCGGACCGCTTTCCTGAGAAATATAAGGCTCTCCTCGGGGTTACCCGATTCAAGTGAGATAATGCCAAGACCGAACCATGGTTCAGCAAATTCCGGGGCAAGTTCAATCGCCTCATGGTAATATTTCCTTGCAAGAACCAGATCACCAGTCTTCTCATAGCATTCGGCCAGGTAGGTCATTGCCTCGAAACTGTCGGGCTCATTCTCGAGATACTCATGGTAAACAGGAATGGCATCGGAATATCTTTCCTGATTGCATAGAATATTACCCTTATTGAAAATTGCAAAGGTATTCTGGGAATTTATTGCAAGGGCATAATCGTAGGCTTCAAGGGCTTTCTCATAATCTTCCTGCTTATTGTAGATAATCCCGAGGTTATACCATGCGCTGTCGGAAAAAGGCTCCGTCTCGAGGTATTTGAGATAGAAAGAAATGCTGTTCTCAAAGTCCTCTGTCTTTTCGTAGGCATATGCCAGATCGTAAATATGGGCGTAAAAATCCGGTTCCAGCTCGATCAGCTTCTTCATATAGGGAATCAGGTACTCGTAGTAATTAAGGTTCTGAAGCACTGAAGTGATAGAGAAGAGAATGTTGGCAGGTTCATCGGAATCGAGAGTAAGGGCAAAATCGAACATTTTTTTTGCGCCCTGGATATCCCCCAGGATACCCATTGCTGTTCCCTTGGCCACATATATCTCATGGTTGCCCGGTTCGATGCTTTCAAGAGTTTTAAGGATTCTCAGGGCTTCAACAGCCCTGCCCTTATCAAGAAGGACCCTGGCTTTACGGAGCTGAATGGAAACAGAATTGGGATGCTGTTCAGATGCAAGCAAAGCTGCTTCGTAAGCCCTTATGGAATTATTCGATTCAATATAGTAATCTATAATATTTTCAAATTCAATAACATCAAAGAAATAATTTTCATTATTCTTTTTCATCCGTTCAAATTTACGGATAACATTTTTCAGATCCTCCTCGTAGAAGTAATTGTACTTATCGTCTTCCATTCCCCTCTAAAATATTGAGTACAAAATTAATAACATTTTAAAATAACCATTTGGAGGCATAATCATATTATCAACATTTTTGTTAATTTTTAAACAACTGTATATCAGGTTAATAGAATTTTAATGCCTGTAATTTTGATTTTTTTCGGTTCTGACGCAACCTTCCGGCGATATTTTTCATCTATGAGATGTAAATAAACCAACATTCAATATATCGCATTTACCCTGGAATTAACCTAAATTCTACCTTCGAAAAACCGGGCGCAAACCCGGTTTTTCCATTTAATGTCCCGATCCATAATTTTACTTTCGGGAGGCCGTTTTAAAGTAATAAGGCAAATACCTGTTTAACCATGAAAATAAAAACAAGATATCTCATTTCATCAATGTCGGTGATGGCAGCTTTTCTGCTTACCCTATCGTGCGAGAAGAAAACCACACCTGCTCTTATAGAAAGGGGGACCTTCCCCGATTCCCTGATCATATTGTCGGATATCAACTCAGCCTATGATGATTACAACTCCGACATTCATCAGCTGTCGGCCGGGAGTCCGATTGTTTTCTCAAGCAACAGGGGAAGCAGCGGAGGCCAGTTTGATCTTGTGCACGGAGCATTTGCATACAGTTTTGTTCAGGAAAACGGTGATTTCTTAATGTTTTCGGAAATGGCGCCTGATCCCTTTCTCGCACAGCTTGTTTTAAAAGTCAATACGGCCGGGGATGATTTTGGTCCTTACAGGTTTTACAGCCCGATCGACGGTTATGAATATCTTGTAGTTTCGTCGGAATACACCTCCGGAGATCTTGATTTTCAATACACAAAAAATCTTCCCTATTTCGGCACCGCTATTCCTGCGATAGCTGATTCAAAGCCTGTTGCCCTGCTGAATTCCTCCGCCAACGACGCTTATTTCTGTTTTAACCCCGGTCAGGATACAGTATATTTTTGTCGCGACACTGATGGCAGCTTCGATATCTGGATGTTACCTAAGCAAACAGAAGCAAACATGGATGAATGGTTTTCGCAGGAAGCTGCTAACCCTGTCAGGGTGGATGCATTGAGCAGTGCAGCCAACGACAAATGTCCCTACATTTTCAGGAAGATCATGGTATTTGCCTCCGACCGTGAGGGAGGAGAGGGTGGATTTGACCTTTATTATTCGGAATTCGAAAACGGAGCCTGGGGCACTCCCGTAAATTTCGGACCTGCGATAAACACAGCATCAGATGAGTACCGGCCGATACTTTCGGGGAATGAGGAATTTACAAATATGTTCCTGCTTTTCTCATCGAACAGGCCCGGCGGAAAGGGCGGATATGACCTGTATTTTCGCGGTACAGACCTCTTTTAGCCTAATTATTTTTTCTCAACCGCCATAAGTGTATTCCGCAGAAGAGCCACCCTCGTCATGGGACCGACTCCGCCCGGAACGGGCGTGATATATGAGCAAAGGGGTGCAACATTTTCAAAATCGACGTCACCGGCAAGCCGCCAGCCCGATTTTGTGGCCGAAGAAGGCAACCGGGTGGTACC
>JAFGXK010000153.1 GCA_016936695.1 Bacteroidales bacterium
GGAAGTTTCTGGAGAAGGTATCCCTTCGTAAGACCCTGCAAAAACACCCATAAGGTTGTCGAGGCATGGACCAAGGGTGACACTGACATCCTGATCACTCTTGAGGCTCTTGAGGAAACGGGAGCAATGACCAGGGAGGAAATTGAGTTCAGCGTAAAACTCGTCAAGGATATTGCTGAGATAGCTTCAGATGAGTTTGCGTCAAAAGGACTTCATGTAATAGACGGAAAATTTGAACTGGGAAGACTTAAATACGGCGACGGTAAAATTGTACTTATTGATGAGATTTCTCCGGATGTACTGCGTGTCTGCAAAGGCTACTCCCCCGACGGAAAAGGAGACTGCACCTTCTATAAGGAGTGTGCTGTTACTAACTTTTCTGACGGAAAACGAACGATAAAGAATATTAACCAGGTAAAAGCTCCGGATTTTGTCAATATTTTCCTATAGGAATTTATTTGAGAAAGTTGCTGGTTGATGGGCGTAAAGGCTTAAAGGCGTAAAGGCATGGAGGAAGATAAAAGACTTGGTGATGAAGTGACCGAAGTTATGAAAGCATACTGTTTTTACTACGTGTTACTTCCGTATCTCCGTGTTAATCAGTGGTTAAACCAGAAACAAATATTTACCACGGATCCCACGGTCCCGATGGCTATCGGGATCACAGATAAAATGCACGGATTTTATGATTTGAGACAATCCGTGCATTGCCCGTGCTCTCCGTGAACTCAGTGGTTAACAGAAAATACCCGACAATCTTCGTAACCAGCAACCAGCAACCATTTTTACCTCATACAGTCATGAAGTCATATAGAAGAGAACTTTGGTTTGAAACATCAACAAGGAGAGCTTTCATCAACATAACTCCCGAAGTTGAGAAATGCCTTTCCGAATCAGGTATAAAGGAAGGATTGATCCTTGTCAACGCCATGCATATTACCAGCAGCGTTTTTATAAATGACGATGAATCTGGCCTGCACCACGATTTTGAGGTATGGCTCGAAAAACTGGCACCGGAAAAACCATACTCCCAGTACCGGCATAATGGATTTGAAGACAACGCCGATGCTCACATCAAGCGGACAGTCATGGGACGTGAGGTGGTGGTTGCCGTCACCAACGGCAGATTCGATTTCGGACCCTGGGAACAGATCTTCTACGGCGAGTTCGACGGCAAAAGACGAAAGCGTGTGCTGGTCAAGATTATAGGTGAATAAAAGGAAATTCGCTAAAAGTAGTTAATTGCTCCCTATCCTCGTTCTTAGGCCCTTTAGGGTTTTGGGGTAAAACAATTCGACGGCAAAAGACGAAAGCGTGTGCTGGTCAAGATTATAGGTGAATAATTGCTCCGCAACAAATGTCACAAATTACTCCCTGGCCACAATTTCAGGCTCCAATCGGGGGGATTAGGGCTAATCTCAACCAGCCTTGAGGGCTGGGCTTCCAGTAGCCCGGGTTCCACCCCGGGGCATCGACAACATTTCGAATCCGACCCCGGAGGGGTGGCCTTCAATCTTCATTAAACAGTTGGAAGTCAACCTCTCTGAGGTTGCACATGTTTTATGGTGCTCTATACCCGGGGTGGGACCCGGGCTATTGGAAGTTGACACCCCAGGTGTCAAAAAAAACGACCTTAAACACCCAGCAAGCTATATCACACCAATTTCATATCCTCGATAATCCCTTTTATCTTCTTATCCAGCGCCTTTTCAGTCTCCTCCAGCTTATCAGCTGAAGCCAGCAGCGTATTAACGCTGAAATAGAACTTTATCTTGGGTTCGGTTCCTGATGGTCTCACCGATATCTTCGAGCCGTCTTCAAGGAAGAACTGCAGTACATCCGACTTGGGAAGATCGATTTTTCCCGTTTCCCCTGTAAGAGAATTTGTCGACACAAGTGTTGAATAATCATTTATACTTACAACCGGACTGTTGTTGATCATCTTTGGAGGATTGCTCCTGTAACCGGCCATCATGGCTTTAATCTCACCTGCGCCTTCCGCACCTTTTCTTACAATGTTGATGAGTTTTTCCTTATACAAGCCGTATTCAAGATAAATATCAGTCAGCTGATCAAACAACGTCTTGCCGTTTTCCTTTGCAAAAGCTGCCATTTCCGCAAATAATGCACACGAGGCAACTGCATCCTTGTCCCTTACGTAATCACCGGGCAGAAAACCGTAACTTTCTTCACCACCACCGATGTATTTTTCCCTGCCTTCAAGTTTTCTCATCAGGTCGGCAAAATACTTAAACCCGGTAAGAACATTATAGCATTTCACATTGTAACTCTCAGCTATCCTGTCCATCAGATCGGTAGTTACAACTGTCTTGATGATATACTCATTCCCCTTGTACTTGTTCCTTGCCTTAAACTGTGATAATATATAATGTATAAGCAGAACACCGGTCTGATTTCCGTTCAAAAGTACAAACTCATTGTTCGGGTTTCTCAGGGCTATCCCGAGCCTGTCGGCATCAGGGTCAGTAGCCATAACTATTTCAGCACCCGTCTTTTTAGCTTTGTCGATTGCCATTGCAAGTGCTGCCGGCTCTTCGGGATTCGGAGACTTCACAGTCGGAAAGTTACCATCGACAACATCCTGTTCGGGCACCGTGATGATGTTTGTGAAGCCAAAAAGCCTTAGAGCTGCCGGAACCAGCGTTCCTCCTGTACCGTGGATAGGAGTGAATACAATTCCTGTGTCGGAGTGCTTCTTATTTATTTCCGGATTGATGCTCATCTTCAGCACTTCCCTCAGGAAGAGCTCATCAGTCTCTTTCCCAATGATTTTTATCTTGTCCTTTTTACTGTCGAACCTGATCTGCGATACGGATGTTATTTTCCTGACCTCATCGATCACACCCTTATCGTGCGGGGGCACAACCTGACCACCGTCGTCCCAGTAAGCCTTGTATCCATTGTATTCGGGCGGATTATGGGAAGCAGTGATAACTATACCACTCTGGCATTTGTAATGACGTATGGCAAACGACAATTCAGGAGTAGGTCTCAGATCTACAAACAGGAATACCTCAAATCCGTTCGCTGAAAAAATGTCAGCAGCCGTCTCGGCAAAGTACCTGCTGTTGTTCCTGCAGTCGTGAGCAATTGCGACCCTTATGTTTTTATCTCTGAACTCCTTTATTAAATAGTTGGAAAGTCCCTGGGTTGCCATCCCGAGAGTGTAGATGTTCATCCGGTTGGTTCCGGCACCCATTATTCCCCTTAATCCGCCGGTTCCGAATTCCAGGTCCTGGTAAAAGGCATCGACGAGCTTTTTCTCATCCTTTTCCAGCATCTCCCTGACTTCCCTGCGGGTTTCTTCATTGAATTCAGGTGCGAGCCACTGTTGAGCTCTGGATCTGATTTGGTCGAGTGATAACATATGTAAGTTATTTACAGTTAGTATTTTCTGAGTCAATTGGTTATTTCAGCATTAACTCCATGCACCTAAGCAAGCTCTTTCTCCAGTGATGTATTTCAAGTTCATAATCTTCCTTAATCTTGCTTTTGTCCAGCACTGAATAGAAAGGCCGTTTGACAGTTGATGAAAAGTCTTTTGAAAGAATGGGATTCACTTTACATTTCAGTCCTGCTTCAAGGAAAATTTCTGTCGCGAAATCATACCAGCTGCAAACACCTTCATTTGAATAATGGTAAGTGCCGGCGGCGAATGCAATCTGATTTCTTATCACCCTGGATACAATAAATAATATAGCCTCAGCCAGATCGGCAGCATAGGTTGGTGTCCCGACCTGGTCAAATACCACGTTGATGGATTCTTTTTCCCTTCCAAGACTGAGCATTGTCTTCATGAAATTGTTCCCGAATGATGAATAAAGCCATGATGTCCTTATTACCATCGTTCCGTTATGCATAAGAGCATATCTCTCTCCCTCAAGCTTTGATTTGCCGTATGCTGATTGCGGATTAACCGCTGAGTTTTCATTATAGGGCGTATTTGAGGAGCCGTCAAAAACATAATCGGTTGATACATGGATCAGCCTGGTTTCAGTTCCACTGATCGATTCAGCCAGGTTCTTTACCGCTGTTGCATTGATCCTGAATGCATTTTCAGAGTCAGTCTCCGCCTTGTCAACGAAATTGTAAGCAGCACAGTTGATGATCCAGGCGGGCTGATTTTTGACAACAAAGTCATTAAAGGCTTCAGTATCCGTGATATCCAGATTGTCAGCATCCGTAAAAATGAATTCATATCCCGAATAGTTTCTGGATGCAGCTTTTATTTCACTTCCAAGCTGACCTGAAGCTCCCGTAACTAATATTACTGCCATATAGACTGACTAAAAATTCATTTCTGCATCCTTAACCCGTGGCTGATTCTGATCCTTGTTGCTTATGACCGGTTCAATCGATTCAAGTTTCCAGTCAATTGCAAGATCAGGATCCTTCACTGAAATACCCCTCTCATATTGAGGCTGATACAGATTATCGCATTTGTATTGTATCACTGCAATATCGCTGAGAACTGAAAAACCATGAGCAAATCCCTTGGGAATGAAGAATTGCGTCTTGTTTTCAGAATCGAGTTCAACGCCATACCATTTCCCGAATGTCTGGGAGTTCTTCCGCAGGTCAACCGCAACATCATAAATTTTTCCCATCACCACCCTTATCAGCTTGGCCTGGGCAAATGGATTCAGCTGGTAATGCAATCCCCTTATTACACCAAAGACAGATCTGGATTCATTATCCTGGACAGGATTGAACGGGATCCCGGCCATTAGGAAAGTCTCAAGCTTGAAGCTTTCGAAAAAATAGCCCCGGCTGTCACTGAATACCTTTGGCTGAATTATATATAAACCTTCGAATCCTGTTTCTGTTATCTTCATTGGCCTTAATAAAACATCTTACATTTTCTAAACCTTCCCGGAGCTGTTTCGTGGTCCGTCTTTCCGGTTCGCCAGATAATCTGTTTTTCCCGTAAGAGTCGCGGCAAACCCTCATTAAATGCTTGAGTTGCTATCTTAAGGTTGCAAACCCGTCAATCTCTTCTGTTGCAATCTTAAGGAGATATTTGCCGTACTGGCTCTTTTTAACCGGTTCTGCAAGCGAAATTAACTGTTCCCTGCTTATAAACCCTCTTTTGAATGCAATTTCTTCAACACAAGACGCCTTTAATCCCTGCCGTTGTTCAAGTGTTGCAATGAAATTAGCGGCCTGCAGCAGACTCTCATAGGTGCCGGTGTCGAGCCATGCCATTCCCCTTCCCATTACCCGCACCTCGAGCGATCCTTCATTGAGGTAGAGACGGTTGAGATCTGTTATCTCAAGCTCTTTTCTTGCTGATGGTTTAAGTGATTTCGATTTTCCGACTACCGTATTATCATAAAAGTATAGTCCTGTGACAGCATATTTCGACTTTGGCCTCTCCGGTTTTTCCTCGATGCTCACAGCTTTCAGATCCTTGTCAAATTCAACCACTCCGTATCGTTCGGGATCATTGACATAATACCCAAAAACAATTGCACCTTCAGTGAGTTCGGCTGCTTTTAGCAGGACATCCCCGAAGCCATGACCGTAGAAAATATTATCACCGAGTATCATACACACATTGTCGTTCCCGATGAATTCATCCCCAAGAATGAAGGCCTGCGCCAGACCGTCTGGTGATGGTTGTTCTATATAGCTGAATTTAATTCCCAGCGAAGAGCCGTCGCCGAGCAGGTTCATGAAACCTGGCAGATCCCTTGGTGTCGATATTACCAGTATGTCCCTTATTCCAGCCAGCATCAGCACCGACAGCGGGTAATAAATCATCGGCTTGTCGTAAACCGGAAGCATTTGCTTCGAAATCGCCGTCGTAATAGGGTAGAGGCGAGTCCCTGAACCCCCGGCTAAAATTATACCTTTCATATACTTATTATGTTACTACGTTGCACCGTCATTGCGAGCTCCGCTTCAGCGGAGCGAAGCAACCTCGTCATTGCGAGTCCCGATCCTTCGGGACGAAGCAATCCTATCCCTTTGCCCCGTTGTCAAAAACCCACCCCTCCCCCTCCCAGGAGGGGATCTGTTTGGGATAAACTCCTGCCTTCAAGCCCTCACACCTCACCGCCTCACGCCTCACGCCTCACGCCTCACGCCTCACGCCTCATTTCCTCCCTATCCCATAATACCCAAACCCCTTCTCCCTGAGCTCTTCCGGATCATATATATTTCTTCCATCAAAAATCGTCTTTTCATTCATGAGTTCAGCCATTTTTCCGAGATCAGGCAGATGAAATTCAGCCCATTCAGTCATTAGAGCCAGTGCATCAGCTCCATTTATTGCATCATATGGATCTTTTGCATAATAGACACTGTCTCCAAGCTGTTTCCTGGTCTCTTCCATGGCAGCAGGATCGTAAACTCTCACTTTTACTTTGGATCTGATCAGTTTTTTGACCAGATACAATGCCGAGGACTCCCTGATATCATCTGTTTTCGGTTTGAATGACAGTCCCCATACAGCCAGCACCTTTCCCTGAAGATCGTTTTTAAAGTGCTTGTTTATCTTGTTGAATATTAAATTTTTCTGAAATTCATTGGCCTTTTCAACCGCAGATATGACCTTGAGATCATAGCCCATATCGGATGCTGTTTTGAGAATTGCCTTGACATCCTTAGGGAAACACGATCCGCCGTAGCCGATACCTGGATAAAGGAACCTGTTGCCTATCCTGGGATCACTTCCAATACCCTTTCTTACGCTATTTACATCGGCGCCGAGAAGTTCGCAGAGATTGGCTATCTCGTTAATGAAGCTTATCCTTGTTGCCAGCATGGCATTAGCTGCATACTTGGTAAGTTCAGCCGATGGAATGTCCATGAATATGACGGTCCGGTTATTGAGAAGGAAAGGCATGTAAAGCTTCTTCATCAGATCACCAGCCCTTTCGCTGTCGATTCCAACTATTATCCTCTGCGGCTTAAGAAAATCCTCCACTGCCGAACCCTCCTTGAGAAATTCCGGGTTCGACGCAACATCAAACGGTATATCAGCCTTTCTCTCTGCAAGTTTTTCATTTATCGTGCTCCTTATCCTTTCAGCAGTTCCGACCGGTACTGTGCTTTTTGTGGCAACTACAACATAATGATCCATCAATGTCCCGATTTCCGAGGCAACCGCCAGCACATGCTTCAGGTCAGCGCTTCCGTCCTCATCAGGAGGAGTTCCCACGGCAATGAAGATCACTTCAGCTCCTTCAATCGCTTCCTTAATGCTGTTTGTGAATGACAGCCTCCCTTTTTCAATGTTATTAACCATCATGGGTTCCAGACCGGGCTCATAGATGGGCACTTTCCCGCTCTGCATAAATCTTACCTTATTCAGGTCGTTGTCAACGCATACAACATTCACGCCTGTCTCTGCAAAACACGTCCCTGTCACCAGTCCAACATAACCCGTACCTATTACAGCTATTTTCATATTTTATTTTATCGATTAAATGCAAATATAATAAAAGCGTTTAGCATTCAGTTTGTTTTTGTTGTGCGGTCGTGCGGTCATGCGGTCATGCGGTCAGAATATGATTTTTCGACTGCAGGACTGCAAGACTGCAAGACTGCAAGACTGCAAGACTGCAAGACTGCAAGACTGCTTCTGCCCTAATTCAACCATTAAATTCCTAATTATATTGCGACATTTCAATAAAAAAAACATAACTTTGCAACCACTTTTTTAGCAAAATAATGTCTAACTTATTAATTATTAGTCTTTTTAACTACTATTATGACTGAAAGCAAAAAGAAACCTGTCAAGAATGAAAAGGTTGAAATTGAAGATGATGATCTGAAGACCGCAAAAAAGATCAAAGCCAAGGACTCCAAAGAAAAGCCTGTGACTCAAGTTATTGATGAAGAGATTCTTCCGGAAGAAGAAGATGCCTTGATGACCGAAGAAGAAGAACTTGTTTCAAAAGTTGTGGACGAAACAGAAGAGGTGGTCCGTGAAGCCAGAATCAGGAAGAATATTCCTGAAATTGAAAAAGAAATTAAATCTCCCGAACTAAAACCGGAGATGATACATGTTCCTTCTCCTGAGGAATTTGACTGGGAGAGTTTCGAGAGTGATGGACTGAAAAACACCCCGAAGCACAAGGAATATGAAGCAAAGTATGATGAAACTCTGTCAACAGTTGCTGTTGATGAGGTTGTTAACGGAACGGTAATCCAGATGACACCCCGCGAGGTAGTTGTAAACATTGGTTACAAGTCTGAAGGCGTTGTCAGTCTGAACGAGTTTCGCTATAATCCTAACCTGAAAGTAGGAGATACGGTTGAGGTCTACGTTGAAAGCCAGGAGGATAAAAAAGGCCAGCTCCTTCTCTCACACAAGAAGGCCCGCGCTATCAACTCATGGGACCGTGTCAATGCATCCCTTGAGAAAGACGAAATTATTACCGGTTACATCAAGTGCAGAACCAAGGGCGGTATGATTGTCGATGTATTCGGCATTGAAGCCTTCCTTCCCGGTTCACAGATTGATGTTAAACCGATCCGCGACTATGATGTATTTGTTGGTAAGACAATGGAATTCAAGGTTGTAAAGATCAATCAGGAATTCAAGAACGTCGTCGTGTCGCACAAAGCTCTTATCGAAGCTGAACTTGAACAGCAGAAGAAAGAAATCATTGCCAAGCTTGAAAAAGGACAGGTTCTTGAGGGAACCGTCAAGAATATCACATCGTATGGTGTATTCATCGATCTCGGAGGTGTCGACGGACTTATTCACATCACCGACCTTTCATGGGGCAGGGTAAACCACCCCGAGGAGATTGTTCAACTCGACCAGAAACTGAATGTTGTTATTCTCGATTTTGATGATGACAAGAAACGTATTGCTCTTGGTCTGAAACAGCTCACACCTCACCCGTGGGATTCAGTTGATCCCGACCTCAAGGTTGGAGACAAGGTCAAGGGAAAGGTTGTTGTTATGGCCGACTATGGGGCATTTGTTGAAATAGCAACCGGAGTGGAAGGTCTTATTCATGTTTCGGAGATGTCGTGGTCACAACACCTTCGCAGTGCCCAGGAGTTCCTGAAGGTAGGCGATGAAGTTGAGGCTGTCATTTTGACACTCGACAGAACGGAAAGGAAGATGTCACTTGGCATAAAGCAGCTTAAACCCGATCCATGGCAGAATATAGAGGAGAAGTATACCGTTGGTTCAAAGCATACTGCAAAAGTAAGGAACTTCACCAACTTCGGCGTATTCGTTGAAATTGAGGAAGGTGTCGACGGATTGATTCATATTTCCGATCTTTCATGGACAAAGAAAATCAAGCATCCGGCTGAATTCACATCCATCGATTCCGAGATTGACGTTACCGTCCTCGAAATTGATAAGGAGAACAGGAGACTCAGTCTTGGTCACAAGCAGCTTGAAGAGAATCCATGGGATGTTTTCGAGAATCTTTTCAGCATCGATTCAGTGCACGAAGGAACCGTGGTGGAAGTATTCGATAAAGGAGCAGTTATTGCTCTTCCCTATGGTGTTGAAGGATTTGTCACCCCCAAACACCTCGTTAAGGAAGATGGAACAATGGCAAAGGTCGAAGAGAAACTTGAGTTCAAAGTGATTGAATTCAATAAGTCAGCCAAGAAAATCATCCTTTCGCACAGCAGAATATCTGAAGACGAAAAGAAAACTGCCGAATCGCCTGTCAGGAAAAATGAAGGCGATAATTCCAAAAAATCTTCCAGAAAGACCAAGCCGAACTCCGAAAAAACAACACTCGGCGATATAACACAGCTGGCCGCTCTTAAGGAAGAAATGGAAGAAAAAGCAAACAAAGCTTCAAAAAAATAGAAAATAGTTTTAAATTTAAGCTGTTAAAATTATAACTATGGATTTCAACATTGAGAATCGGAATAACAGCACCTTAATCCAGATTCAGTCTGAAAAACTTGATAC